>CAZFCH010000001.1:0-71508 GCA_964517445.1 uncultured Oscillospiraceae bacterium
ATTAGCAAAGACTTCATCGACGCCATGCGCTGCCGCAACGGAACCCTCACCGTCAGCTGCGGCCGCGAATCCGACCGTGACATGATGTAATACTCCTGCGCTGTATAATGAACCGCCCACTGCCAAAAGCAGTGGGCGGTTCATTAATTTCCGCAGCTTTGCTTTTTATTATACCGTACTCTGCTTCGTCTATGAGAGCCTAACCACGACGGTGCCGTCAATCATACGCACGCTGCCGTAATACGGATAGGCCGGCATTTCCGCAAATTCGGGAGTATCCATCAGTGCGGCAACAGTGTCATCGTCCGCGAGCGGAATATCGGAGCCGATATAGTAGCGGATGATGAACGGAGCGATGGCAGAGCTGTCAACAGGGTTTCCCGGCAGAGTAAGTTCATCCCGCGTGTAAGGTGCGTTACACTCCACGGAGAACTCCTGCGGCTCGCCTATAAGCGCAAGCTCCGTGCCTTCGCAAAAGCCCGGCGTTTCATAGACCTGAGTCAGAACCGAGGTATAGAAAGATGTGACGTTCTCCTTCATCAGGTAACTGTACAGCGAAAACTCGTTTGCAAAATATATATTGCCGGCGATAACAACAGCCATTGATGCAGCGGCGACGGCGTCGGGCCTGAGCCTACCGCCGATATCGGCGCGGTCAATAATAATGGCCGCCAGTATGTACAGCGACGCGAAGCTGTAAAGCGCAAGGGAATGGATATACCCGTTATCCGCAAGGATATAGAGACAATAGCAGCTGAGCGGGAAGAGGAAAAGGCAGAGCGCCAACAACAGGCTGTGCCTGACATTACGCCGCTTCAGCTCACCGCGGATAATCAGCACTGCCATTACGATTATCAGCGCTATATGCGCAAGGCGCGATGCAATACCGCGCACATAGCCGAAGTAGCCGCACAGTATGGTCTTTATATATGCGCTGTACGCCACGGCGATGCGCATCGGAATGCTCTGAGTGCTGTTGACAACGCCGCTCAGCACAGGATAATCAAGTATCTTCGAGAAAAACAGGATCACTGCGCCGTAAAGCAGCAGCGCCGCAACGAGCATTGCAAGCATCCGAAGTCCGAAAACAAGCACGGCCTTTGCGTCTTCTCCGGAGATGAGGCGGCTTATCATCAGGAGCACGCACAGGCTCGCTGCAAAGGAAAAATAGCCCTGATATATGCTGCATGAAAAAGCCAGCATCACAAGTGCCGCGATAAGCCCGCCGCGTGTCCGACTGTTGTATGAATATACGGCCGCAACGGCAAGAAACATTGCGAGCGCATATGGTGCGGCAGTGAACATATAGCCGAGGGTTCCGGTCTCCGCAGGAAATGTGATGAACAGTGCGCCAAGGAGCACCTGAAGAACACGGCTTTCGATATTGAACAGTTTTATTATAATGCATACCGCAGCAGAGATAAGCAGCAGTGAAATAAGCCCGTATATCCACGGCATGGAATAATCGGGCATTATCAGGCGAAGCAGCTCAAGTCCGTACCGTCCGGACTCGGTGGTCGTGCCCTTGCCGAAGAGATAGATCGCCTCATCGTCAAACGGGAGCTTATTCGTCATCGCAAATGCGTGTGCCGCCAGGCCAAAGAGCAGCGTCGCAACAAAGGGCAGCCTATAGCCGCGCCAGCGTTCTGTAAATGCCGCGGCAAAGCCGGTGTGGTTTTCTGAATTTGTGCTTGTCATATTACACCTCTCACGCTGCGGTCAGTTCGCCGCCGCCTTCCGTTTTGCAAGTCTTTCTATCATCCGGTTCACGAGGGCGATGCAGTGTTTTGAGAGCCATTCGCCGAGCGGATAGATAAGCGCGGTCACAAGAAGCGAAGCGACAAAGGAGATAAGCGCGGTCACGATGAAATAACCGTTATTTGAAAGATAGTCTGCCACATTTTCTCTGAAACAGGAATAGAGGATATTGTCCACCATCCCGGCGGCAAGATAAAAATAGAGTGCAATTTTTGAGAGATACTCCGCGGAGCCGAGAAGAAAGCGCGGCAGCCGCCCGGTATCAATGCTGCTGAGCCAACGGAAGACAAAAGCGCCTATTATCAGCACCTGATAATTATCGTTGCTGTACCCCGGCACTGCGCTGCCATCGCCGTGCAGATAGAACACATCATACACCGTGAACGCGGCGAGCAACACGAGCAGCCACCGGAAGTACCATGAGGCACTTTTCGTCGGTTTGTACTCGCTGAAATATGCACCGATGAAATAATAGGTTACGGGGAACAGCCGCATCCACCACACAGAGTATATCTGGATATAACTGTTGAGCAGACTCGGCAGATGAGACAGAGCGAAAAAGACAAGTATCAGCAGCTGCTTCTGTCCCTTTGTCTCGAGCCCGGTGTACATTGCGTTCAGAAACGGGATAAGCAGGAACAGGCCGGTGTACATCATTACGAACCATGAATACTCACAGGTGTAGAAGTTGACGAGTGAGCTCACAAATTCTCTTACAGACAGGCTCTGATGCGTATAAAGTGCGCCGACCGTCAGTGAGATGACACCGAGGATCAGGTAAGGAATATAAATGTGCAGGTAATTTACGTAGTATTTCACCGTGGGCTTTTTGCGATTCTGCAAATAGCCGGAGAGCATCAGGAACAGCGGCACACAGGACGCCGACAGCAGCCACAGCCCGGTCAGCAGATAACCGCTCACGCCGGATATGGGATTTGCGGTTAAGCTGCCGTTACCTATGCTGTGCAGGCATGCGACCAGAATCACGGCAAAGCCGCGTATTACATCGAGCGAAGCGTTTCTTTTCATGTGCTGCTCCCCGCTTTTCGTATCATCAGACGCAGCCGACGGTAAGAAGGATATTCGCAAAGGGTCTTTCCTCGCCGGTTGAGATTGCCAGCTCTACGACAGGCTCGCAGCATGCATCATAAAACTCATATCTCCCCAGCATCTTTGCCGGAACGCCCGGGAGCAATTCTCTGAATTCGTCGAAAATCTGCGGCTCCTCTCCCGACTCCGGAAGCATAAGCTCCATCGCTTCGAACTTCTCAACGCTCAGCAACGTCTCCAGAACCTCAGGCACGGTCGGTTTTCCCGGTGTCAGGCCAAGATATATACGTTGCGCGTTGGGGGCTTTCGCCTTTAACGGGTAGTTTCCGTCGGCAATCAGGACCTTGCTGCCATGACCGCACAGGGAAAGATACTGCACTATTTCGGGGTGAATAAGTTTTCCTTTCAGCATAGTGTTTCTGTCTCCTCTTCTTTAAATTTATTCAGTGCGCCCTTATTTTTACATCCGCAAAAAGGTGCGCGCCTTTTATTTTACCACTACATTCTTTTCGCCGAGCATCTCCTGAAGCTCCGCGACGAGCCCTTCGTGTATCAGGCACCGTGTGCCGATGCGCTTTTTTTCTCTGTCACAGTAAATTATCATCTGCTGCTTGCCGGGGAACATCATAAGGATGAGCTTGATGCGGTCAAGGATCGGGTCCGTCTCGCTGCTGAGCTTGACCCAGAGTTTCTTTTCCGCGGGAGGCGGCGCGTTGCTGCCGGGTGCATTCATGTCCGAGAGCGGACGTATGGACTCGACGACTATCTGCGGCTCCTTCTCATCGCGTATTGAGATACGCCCCTTAATGACAAGCGCAGCATTATCCTTGATGTACGCCCCGCCTGAATCGAGAGCCCGCTGGAAAGCCATCAGCTCCATAGAGCCGGTGTCGTCCTCAAGCTGGATATAGCTCATAAGGGTGTTGTTGCGCGTCGTTCTCGTCTTGGATGAGGCGACGACGCCCGCGACGGTCACAAGCTGGTTATCGGCGAAGCGATGCGGCCCGTCATCGGAGGTGAGGTCGCCCATCAGCGTGCCGAGCGGTACTGCGCCGATTCTGCGCACAGCATCGCGGTAGCCGTCCATCGGGTGGCCGCTGAGATAAAGTCCAGTAGTTTCTTTTTCCAGCAGCATTTTTTCAAGTGAAGAATACTCCTCGATATCGGGTATCCTTATCACTGCTGGTGCCTTCTGCCCGTTGTCGCTGAAGTCTCCGAACAGGTCGAGCTGGCCGGAGATATTGTCCCGCTGTGCCTGAGCAATGCTGTCGATTATCGCGCCGGAGACCTGAATGAGTGCGCGGCGCTTATAGCCCATGGAATCAAATGCGCCGGCCTTTATGAGGTTATCGACAGCGCGGCGGTTAAGTTCGCTGCCGTTCATGCGGCGGCAGAAATCTTCAAAGCTCTGGAACAGACCGCCGCGCTCGCGCTCGGCGACCAGACCTTCCACTGCACCCCATCCCATTCCCTTGATGGCCACAAGGCCATAGCGGATATTAGAGCCGCTGACGGTGAAGTGTGCGCCGGATTCGTTGACGTCGGGCGGCAGCAGCTTTATGCCCATATCTCGGCACTCGGCAATGTATTCGGCGATTTTTGCGCTGTTTTCAAGTACGCTCGTCAGCAGTGCCGCCATGTATTCGGCGGGATAGTGCCGTTTCATGTACGCCGTGCGGTAGGCGACGATGGCATAGCTTACCGCGTGGGCTTTGTTGAATGCGTAGCTTGCGAAATCCAGTATCTCGTCATAGATGCTGTTTGCGACCTGCTCGCTCACGCCGTTGGCAACAGCGCCGGGGATATTGCGGCTCGGATCGCCGTGGACGAACGCGACCCGCTCGGCGTCGATGACCTTGTGCTTTTTCTTCGACATTGCGCGGCGGATCATATCCGCCTGACCGAGCGAGAAACCGCCGAGACGGCGGAATATTTCAATAACCTGCTCCTGATACACGATACAGCCGTAGGTAACATCAAGTATCGGACGCAGCAGTTCATGCTTGTAGGTGACCTTCTCCGGGTGCGCCGAACACTCGATGAAGCGCGGTATGCTGTCCATCGGCCCCGGACGGTAGAGCGCGATTATAGCGGTGATATCTTCAATGCTCTTTGGCTTGAGCCCGGTGCACACGCCGGTCATTCCCGTGCTTTCAAGCTGGAACACTCCGCAGGTGCGCCCGGCGGCAAGCATATCATAGGTCGCCTTGTCGTCATCGGGCACATCCTCTATGCGAAAGTCCGGCTCGTGACGACGCACTGACTGCACCGCATCGTCAAGCACGGTCAGGTTTCTCAAGCCGAGAAAGTCCATCTTGAGAAGGCCCAGCTCTTCAAGCGTCGTCATCTGGTACTGGCACACGACGGAATCATCGTTCTTTGCCAGCGGCACATATTCGTAAACCGGCTTTTCGGTTATCACGACGCCTGCCGCATGAGTCGAAGCGTGGCGCGGCATACCCTCAAGAGCTCTGGCGACATCGATAAGGCGCTTTAAGGTCTCGTCACTCTCGTACATTTCCTTGAGCGGCTTTGACAGGCGCAGCGCTTCGTCGAGCGTCATGTTCAGTGCGCCCGGTCCGGATGGCACCTGCTTTGCCACAGCGTCCGTCTCCGCATAGCTGACAGAGAGTGCACGCCCAACATCGCGTACGGCATTACGCGCAGCCATCGTCCCGAATGTGACGATCTGCGCGACATGGTCGCTGCCGTAGAGACGGCGTACATAGTCGATGACCTCTCCGCGGCGGTTGACACAGAAGTCCACGTCGATATCCGGCATTGATACGCGCTCCGGGTTCAGGAAGCGCTCAAAGAACAGGTTGTATTTTATCGGGTCGACATCGGTGATATGCAGGCAGTAGGACACGACGCTTCCCGCAGCGCTGCCGCGTCCGGGGCCGACGGGAATGCCGTTTCGTTTGGCGTAGCCAATGAAGTCCGAAACAATCAAAAAGTAATCCACAAAGCCCATGCGGTGGATTATATCGAGCTCGTATTCGAGCTGGGAGTGAACCTCCGGTCTGTCGGCAAAGCGTTCGGCAAAGCCCTTTTCACACAGCTTTTTAAGGTATTCGTAGCTGTCCGTCTCCCCGTCAGGAAGCTTGAAGCGCGGCAGGAAATAATGTCCGAACTGGAAATCGTAATTGCAGCGCGCAGCGATATCGACAGTGTTGTCGGCCGCCTCCGGCACCTCCGGGTACAGCGCGCGCATCTCCTCTTCACTCTTGAGGTAGAGCTCCTGCGTCTCGAATCGCATGCGCCCCGGGTCGTCGACGGTTTTGCCCATCTGGATACACATGAGGACGTCCTGATAATAAGCGTCCTTTTTCTCGATATAGTGCGCGTCGTTCGTCACGACAAGCGGGATACCGGTATCGCGGTGCAGACGGATGAGCTCGCGTCCTGCGGTCTGCTCGTCCTCAATGTCGTGATCCTGAATTTCGAGATAGAAATTATCTTTTCCGAAAAGCTCCTCCAGCTCCAAAGCCTTGGCTTTTGCGGCCTCATATTCCCCGCGAATGAGCTTCTGGGGGATGTAGCCGGCAAGGCAGCCGGACAGGCATATAAGTCCTTCGGCGTGTTCGTGCAGCATCGACCAATCTATGCGCGGCTTAATGTAGAAACCCTCGGTGAAACCCGCAGAGACGAGGTAGCACAGGTTGCGGTAGCCTGTCTCGTTCTTGCACAGGAGAATCAAATGAGAATAGTTGTTGTCGATCCCGTGCTCCTTGTCGCTCATGTTGCGCGGGGCGACATAGACCTCGCAGCCGATGATTGGCTTTACGCCCGCGGCTTTGCACGCGCGGTAGAAATTGACCGCACCGTACATTACACCGTGATCGGTGATTGCGACAGCGTCCTGTCCCAGCTCCTTTATACGCTCTGCCAGCTTTTCAATACGGCAGGCACCGTCGAGCAGGGAATACTCGCTATGCACATGAAGATGAACAAACGACATATTTTTATTCTTCCTCGGGCTTGAAGCCCATTATCTTTTTGAAACGATGGTTGAGACAGCTCTTTGTAACCGGCGGATAACTCAGCGTGGCAAGGTCCGCAAGACTCGCTGCAGGGTTTGCAATGCGCAGAAGCGCCGCGTCTTTAAGCGGCTCCGGCAGTGCGTCAAGTCCGTATTCCTTCGCGATGCGGCGGATGGCGTTCATCTGTTCCTGCGCGGCGGCAACGGTCTTATCGGTATTGTGGCTGTCGCAGTTTATCTGTCGGTTGACAGTGTTGCACATTTCCTTTTCGACCTTTGCGGTCATAATGTCCATGGCCGTTCCGCTTGCGCCGATTGTTGTGAAGAAGTCGGCAATAGTGTCGGCCTGTTTAAAGTAGAGCAGGCTGTTTCCTGCGCGCTCTGTCTCCTTTGGAGTGAAGCCCATGTCCAGCAAAATCGAATATGCCTCGCGGCTGACGCTGTGGTGTGAAGTCGCAAGTTCAAGATGGTAGCGCTTCTCCGGATCAGTGACGCTTCCGCCTGCGAGAAACGCACCGCGGATAAATGACGCACGGCAGCAGTCCTCTTCAATGATGCCGAAGTTTATATGGTGCGACAGCGTCGCGCCGCGATTGGCACCGAAGGCGTCAAAAATTGCGGAGAGCTTGTCTGCATCGGTTATCGAGAGCGTGCGCTTGCCCTCCGCTCCTTCGGGGGGAAGGCGGTCAAAGCTCACGCCGAATGCCTTGCGGAAGAGTTTCGGCAGACGGGCTGCAAACTCCGGGCTTGCGGTAATCACGCGTATCTCATTTGCGGAAAAGGTGTTGCAGTAGAGCAGTACGCCGTAGCTCTCAGCGATGGCGCAGCATTTTCTGTCGGGACGTGCCTGACACAGCTCGGCCTTCGCGCGGGACGAAAATGACATGGCGGCCTCTCCTACTTGTCCAGATCGCGGTTGACGTTGACGGCACTGACCCCGTCGGCGACGAGGTAATCCGTCAGTGCCGCGGCGATAGCGACGCTTCTGTGGTGCCCGCCGGTGCAGCCGATAGCGACGGTCAGTGAAAGCTTGCCTTCCTCTATATACATCGGCAGCAGGAAATCGAGCATGTCCTCTATCTTTTCCATAAAGGTGCGCGTCTGCTGATAGCCGAACACGAACTCCGCCACAGGTCGGTCAAGCCCGCAGAGCGGGCGCAGCTCTTCGACATAGAAGGGGTTCGGCAGAAAACGCACATCGAACACCAAGTCTGCCTCCATTGGCAGGCCGTGCTTATATCCGAAGGACATGACGGTCACGTCTATCTCGCGTTTTTCCCCGTTGGGGGCAAAGAGTGAAAAGAGCTTGTTCTGGAGCATGCCGAGAGTGAGGTTTGAGCTGTTGACGATGAAGTCCGCCCGCTCGCGTACCGGTGCAAGCAGATCCATCTCCTTATGCACGGCGTCCTCGACAGATGTGCCGCGCGTGGCAAGCGGGTGCGGGCGGCGGGATTCCTTATAGCGCCGCACGATGGTGCGCACATCCGCGTCCATGTACAGGATGCGCACACTGCAGTTCATCTCCTTGAGCTGGTCAATAGTCTTGAGCAGTTCCCCGAAACCGTTCTTCTCGCGCACGTCCGTCACGAGGGCAACATTTTCATATCGTCCGCCTGTGGCGATGCACAGTTCCGCAAAGCGCGGCATAAGCTCGACCGGCATATTGTCCACGCAGTAGTAGTCAAGATCCTCCATCACGTCCGCGGCGCGGCTCTTGCCTGCCCCGGACAGGCCGGTGATAATCAAAAATTCCATTTATTTCTCCCGTCAGTTCTCCGGCTTCTCCTGCTCCGCGGCAGCGTCCATCTCCGCCTCCAGCCCTCCGACCACACGGTTGAGCGGAACCTCGGGGCCGTTGTCGGTCAGAGCATAGTCCGGCGGCAGAATTATCATCTCCGGCACAAGCACCGTACCGGATTTTTCATATACGGTCTTTCTTATGTGCATCATCAGGTCATAAACGTCGTGCGAGGTCGCCTTTCCGGTGTTCACGACAAAACCCGCGTGCTTTTCCGATACCTGCGCTCCGCCGACGGTGTAGCCCTTGAGCCCCGCTTCATCAATGAGCGCGGCGGCGTAGCCGTTCTCAGGACGTCTGAAAGCGCTGCCCGCAGATGGCATGTCGAGCGGCTGCTTATCGCGGCGGCGTTGGTTAAGCTCGCGCATTTTCGCGGCGATGGCTTCGCCGTCGCCCTTCTTGAGGCGGAACACGGCGGAGAAGATAACGCAGCCGGGTGTTTTCTGGAAAAAGCTCGTTCGGTAGCCGAAAGCACAGTTGTCATGCGGCATTTCGTACAGGCTCTGGTCAGGCAGATAATAGAACACGACGCTCTCGACCGCATCTTTCAGCTCGCCGCCGTACGCGCCCGCGTTCATTATCACGCCGCCGCCGACGCTTCCGGGAATACCGGATGCAAACTCCAGTCCCTCAAGGCCGTTCTGCTGCGCAAAGCCCGCGAGCTTTGCCAGCGACACTCCGGCTTCTGCATAGATTGCATCCTCGCCGATCATAAACAGCTTGCCGAGCTTTGCGGTGCTGACAATGAAGAGGTCACTCAAACCCTCGTCCGGGAAAAGGATGTTCGTCCCGTTGCCGATTATATACGGGGCAAGCTTGTACTTTTTGAGCAGATAGCATATCTTTGAAAGGCTCGTCACATCCGATGGGATCGCAAGCACTCTCGCAGGGCCGCCTATGCGGAATGAGCAGTGTTCGCTCATCGGTTCGTTTTCCCTCAGCTCAAGGCCGGGCATAGCTTCCTTTATTTCGGCAATGGCGTTTTCAAGCTGTTCCATTTACGCTTCTCCAATCATAAAAGTCCGAGATCGATTGCTCTGTCGTGCTCGGCAGTCAGAGCCTCCGCAGCGTTGTAGCCCATCTTCTTCTGGCGGTTGTTCATCGCGGCAAGCTCCATGATAACAGCAAGGTTTCTGCCGGGGCGGACAGGGATTGTTACCTGCGGCAGACTCACTCCGAGAAAGCTTGCTGTCTCGTTCGTGAGACCGAGCCGGTCGTAGGCCTTGCCGTCCTCCCAAGGCTCCATGCTCACCACGAGGTCTATGTTCGTCTCCGGCTTTACAGCGCCCATGCCGTAAAGGTGCCGGACATTTATCACGCCGATGCCGCGCAGCTCCATGTAGTAGCGTATGAGCTCCGGAGCGCTGCCGACGAGAGTGTCGCGGCTGATGCGCTTCACCTCAACGGCATCGTCGGCAATGAGCCGGTGGCCGCGCTTTATAAGCTCCAGCGCCGTCTCGCTCTTGCCTATGCCGCTGTCGCCGATGAGCAGCAGCCCCTCGCCGTAGACCTCGACAAGCACACCATGCGTCGTAATGCGCGGGGCAAGGTGCTTGCGCAGAGAAGTGATGACGTCGGCCTGAAATTCTGAGGTGTCCTCATTTGTTATGAATACGTTGCGGTCGTACTTCTCGGCCATCTCTATACACTCGGGGAAGGCCGGCACGCTGTGGCAGATAACCAGGCCCGCGATGTCGTACTGCATAAAGCGCTCAAGCGCGGCGCGGCGCTCATCGGATGTGAGCGTGTCAAGATACGTGCTCTCGACGCGCCCCATGATCTGCAGGCGCTTCGGGTCGAAGTAATTATAAAAGCCGGTGAGCTGCATGGCCGGACGGTTTATATCTGCGGTCGTCAGCAGCGCGGATTCATAGTCCTTTGAAAGGTGCAGAGGGTGAAGATTGTGAGCCTCCACGATTGTTTTCAGTTTCACGGAATAGTTGCCGTTGCGTTTCATGTGCACAGCCTCCTGAGAGATACTTTTACTCATATTATATATTAATCGTTTCCGGCGTATTTGGCAACAGCTTTTGTGTCCCGGATGGTAGTTTCTGCTTTTTGCTTAAAAGAAAATTTGCTCATTTACATAATTTGTTCTTGCATTTGCTCGACGGTTCTGCTATTATATAAAAGCTGTCTATTCAGCGAAACACAAGCAAGGAGGTGCTTCAATCAATGGCAAAGTGCGAATTTTGTGATAAGGGCGTTACCTTCGGCATCAAGGTCAGCCACTCCCACAGAAGATCCAACCGTGCATGGAAGCCCAATGTGAAGCGCGTCAAGGCCATCGTGGACGGAAGCCCCAAGCATGTTTACGTCTGCACTCGTTGCCTGCGCAGCGGCAAGGTTGTCCGCGCAGTGGACGAAGATAAGGTCACCCGCGCTGTGTAATTTAATTTTAAAATTACCCGAAACGAGCCTGTCTGTAAAAGACGGGCTCTTTTCGGTTCTGCTCATTATAAAGGCAGCCGTCTTAATAAACAATATGTTGTGTGTTTTTCCCCGCAAATCCACAATAAATGAGCGCGGCAAAAAATATGCAAAAAATGCCGAGAAATTTTGAAAAACCTCTTGCTTTTCAAGGCTTTCTTTGATATAATCTCTAAACGCGAGTCGATGTAGACTCAATTTTATAGGAGGAGGTGGCGATTGAAGCATGGCCAACATTAAATCTTCTGCAAAGAGAGACGTTAAGTCCAAGGAACTCAGAGCCAAGAATCGCGCTGATAAGACCGAGCTCAAGACCATGATGAAAAAATTTGACGCAGCCGTTGCCGAGGGCAACCGTGACAATGCCGTCAGTGCCTATAAAGTTGCTGTTAAGACAGTCGACCGCGCGGCCGGCAAGGGTCTGCTGCACAAGAACAACGCGGCGCACAAGAAGTCCGCAATGGCAAGCAAGCTCAACGAGATGGCTTAATTGAAATGAAACAACGAGATGCGTTCGCCGCATCTCGTTTTTCGTTTATGCTTTTTTTACAGCAAAAGGCGACTGCTTCCCCATTTTTGAGGAGGCAGTCGTTCTCTCATCAAGATTTACAGCTTGCGTATCTCGCAGGCAAAGCCGCCGTTATCAAATATCTCGACCAGCGCCCAGGTCAGCTCTCTGCCGCGCCCGGCGGTGCCGGGGTTCAGGACCTGCACTCCGCCTATCTGCTCATAGTAAGCCTGATGGGTGTGGCCGAACATGGCAAGCTGTGCGCCAGCCTCCTGTGCAGCATAGACGAGCGAATCCACGCGCCCGAAATTGACATTATACAGATGCCCGTGCGTAATAAAGGCCTTGATCGGGCCGAGCTGAACGACATCCTTTTCCGGTGCGAGCGGCATCAGATCGCAGTTGCCGCAGACGCTGTAGACCGGAATCTCCGGGAACTCGTGCCGCAGCTCGACGGCGTCGCGGTCGTGGTCGCCGAGGTGTATTGCGGCGTCGGGACGGCAGCGGCGGACGGCCTCGAGCATAAGCTCATTGTTAGAATGAGTATCAGAAAAAACGGCAACCTTCATATATTTTATCCTTTCGCAATTATCGCAGGCATTCACTGCGAATATAATAAAACGAACACGTACGAGATGCAATGCAAAAATTTGCCGAAAGCTGCAATTATAACACAGCAACCCGGCGCGAAACGGCTCCGCCTGTCTTCCAAGCGAAGCCGTTTTTATTGTTTATTATACTTTTTCCTGCGGAGGGGTATTGCTTTCAGCTGCCGTCTCGGCTTTATGCTCCTCGGCATGGTGCTCATGCAGATTGGGGTTATTCTTGAACACCTTGAACCAGATCGCAAGCGATATCACAAATGCCGCAACAAGGCATATTATTTTCACTACCATACTGTCCCCGGCCATGAGCACAGCCAGCAACCCAAGCACTGCTGAGATGCCGTACAGTACCGCAACGACCTGCTTCTGGTTGAGTCCCATGGCAAGCAGCCGGTGGTGGAAGTGTCCCTTATCGGCCTTGAACGGGCTCTGCCCGTGCAGTATTCTGCGGAAGAAAGCAAAGATAGTATCGGCCAGCGGCAATGCCAGAGCCAGCAGCGGTACAAAGAAAGTGATGATCGCGTGCAGCTTGAACAGGCCCATTATCGATGCCGTCGACAGCACAAAGCCCAGAAGCTGCGAGCCGACGTCGCCCATAAATATTTTTGCGGGGTTGAGGTTATACGGCATAAAGCCGAGGCACGCGCCGGTAAGTGCGGCAAGTATGATGGATACCACCGGCTCCGAGACGAACAGCGACACAATAAGCATCGTCAGCGAGCTTATCGCCGACACGCCGACAGCAAGTCCGTCAAGCCCGTCGATAAGATTGACGGCGTTGGTGCAGCCGACAATCCACAGCATCGTCAGCGGGATGGAAAGCCATCCTATCTCTATATAGGTCTCTTCAGCGAAGATGTTCGGGTTTGAAATAACGTCGAACACGAGTCCGCAGCGGATTGCGACGAGCGCTGCGACTATCTGCCCGGCAAGCTTGACCCATGGGGTGAGACTGACAATATCGTCAACGCCGCCCATGACAGCAATAATGACTGAACCGACAAGAAGCCCCAGCACTTTTGTTGACATCGGCACAAAGAATATCAGTGAGAGCACAAAGCCGATAAATATCGCAAGCCCGCCCATTCGGGGGATGGGGTGGTCGTGTACGCGGCGGTTGTCCTTCGGCACATCGATCGCGCCGACCTTCTCGGCAAAGCGCTTGACCGGCGGCGTCATAACATACGCAACCAATAGCGACACAGCAAATGCCAGCAGCATTTTTATCCAATCAGCAAGACCAGGAAACATTAAAATTTATCTCCAGTTCGTTTTATTATCAGAAAGGCTTCTCAACGAGGCCGACGCGCTTGTAGACCTTGCGCAGAGTCTTGGAAGCGACATAGCTTGCTCTCCGTGCGCCCTCGGTGTAGACGTCCTTGAGGTACGCCTTGTCGGCGATCATGCGCTCGGCCTCCTCGCGGATGGGGCGCAGCTCCTCGATGACGGCTTCTCCGACCGCGGGCTTGAAAGCGCCGTAGCCCTGACCGTCGAACTCGCGTTCTATTTCCTCAAAGCTCTTGCCGGTGACGGAGGAGTAGATGCTCATAAGGTTTGAGACACCGGGCTTATTCTGAAGATCGTAATGTACGCAGTGCTCGGTGTCGGAATCGGTCACGGCGCGCTTAAACTTGCGGGCAATGTCCTCGGGCTTGTCCATGATGAACACACAGCCCTGAGGATCGGACTTGCTCATCTTCGAGGTCGGCACGCCGAGGCTCATTATCCTCGCCCCCACCTTGGGGATATAGGGCTCGGGTACTTTAAATGTCTCGCCGTAAATGTTGTTGAAGCGAATGGCGACGTCACGCGTCAGCTCGCAGTGCTGCTTCTGATCCTCGCCGACGGGGACATAGTCCGGCTGGTAGAGCAGGATATCCGCCGCCATGAGCGAAGGGTAAGTGAAGAGACCGCCGTTAATATTGTCGGCGTTCTTTGCGCACTTGTCCTTGAACTGGGTCATGCGGCTCAGCTCGCCGAACATCGTATAGCAGTTGAGGATCCAACCAAGTTCCGCGTGTTCGTGCACATGGCTCTGGATAAAGAGGGTGTTCTTCTCCGGGTCAAGGCCGCAGGCGATGTACTGCGCAAGCTGCGTGACAGAGCGGCGGCGCAGCTCCGCAGGGTTCTGACGTACGGTCAGGCTGTGCAGGTCAGCCATGAAATAATAGCAGTTAAACTCATCGGCAAGTGCCGCCCAGTTTTTGACCGCGCCGAGGTAGTTGCCAAGGTGCAGGTCGCCGGAGGGCTGAATGCCCGAGAGCATAGTTTTCTTTTCAGCGGTGTTGTTGTCCACAGTAATCTCCCATTCTGCCGTCCATATTTATTGCGCCGCGGCGGCGCTGTCTCCGGAACGGCCGGCGGAGGCTCGGAAAAAGCCCGGTATGAGCGTCTATACATTGTATCAAAATAAGTTTGTCTTGACAACTGCCAATTTGCAAAATAATATAAGAAATGTCAAACGAAGATATTTTGGCGCAGGAGGCACAAAATGAAAGACATGAAGTGGTTTGAGGATATGGAAAAGCGCATCCCCACAGGGGAGGTACGCACGCGGTTTGCTCCGTCTCCCACGGGATATATGCACGTCGGCAATCTCCGCACCGCGCTCTATACCTATCTCATCGCCCGCCACAATAAGGGCAAGTTCATTCTCCGCATTGAGGATACGGATCAGGGGCGTCTCGTTGAGGGCGCTGTTGACGTTATATACAGGACGATGGAGCAGTGCCATCTCGAGCATGACGAAGGCCCGGATGTCGGCGGTCCTGTCGGCCCCTATGTCCAGACCGAGCGTCGCGGGCTCTATAAGGAATATGCAGATCTGCTTATGGAGCGCGGCCACGCATACCGCTGCTTCTGCGAGAAGACGGCCTCCGAGGAGGACACAGGCGAATTTGACCGTGGGGACGATCCCTGCCGCTGCATGAGCCGTGAGGAGTCCGACCGTCTTGCCGCCGAAGGAAGACCTTATGTTATTCGCCAGCTCATCCCGCATGAGGGGACGACCACTTTCCACGACGAAACCTTCGGCGATATTACCGTTGAGAACACGAGTCTTGACGATCAGGTGCTTTTAAAGCGCGACGGACTGCCGACCTATAACTTTGCAAATGTCGTAGACGACCACCTCATGGGCATCACCCATGTTGTGCGCGGCAGCGAGTACCTTTCCTCCGCTCCGAAGTACAATTTGCTGTATGAGGGCTTCGGCTGGAATATTCCGAAGTACGTCCACTGCTCGCCTGTCATGCGCGACGCGCACAACAAGATGTCCAAGCGCCACGGCGACCCGTCATATGAAGATCTTATCGCTCAGGGCTACCTGACCGATGCTGTCATTAACTATGTCACGCTCCTCGGCTGGAGCCCGCGCGGTGAGCAGGAGATATTCAGCATGGACGAGCTCATCGATATCTTTGACCTTGCCGGCATCTCCAAGTCCCCCGCAATCTTTGACATTGACAAACTGCGCTACTTTAACAGCGAGTATATCCGCGCCATGAGCCCCGAGGCCTTTGCCAAGGTCGCGGAACCGTATATCCGCCAGAGCGTAAAGAACCCCGCGTATGACGCCGCGGCCATCGCCGCACTTCTCCAGCAGCGCACCGAAGTACTGACCGATATCCCTGAGAAGGTCGATTTCTTCGACGAATTGCCCGAGTACGATACTGAGCTATTTGTCCACAAGAAGTCCAAGTCCGATAAGGACAGCTCCAAGGACGTGCTCGAGAAGATCGTTCCGATGTTCGAGGCGCTGCCCGCGTGGGACGATGAGCATATCATGGGCGCCATGGTCGGGCTTGCCGAGGCAATGGAGGCAAAGAACGCGAAGGTCATGTGGCCTGTGCGTATAGCCGCCGCCGGCAAGGCTGTCACTCCCGGTGGTGCGGTCGAGATATGCCGCATTCTCGGAAAGGATGAAACTCTCCGCCGTCTGAACACGGCACTCGAAAAGCTCGGATAAGCAATATAAATATAATCAGCCCCTTTGACGGTGATACCCATAATCGTCAAAGGGGTTTTTATGTCCGTCAAAGCGAAACTGCTTGTCGTTATGTATTCGCAGCGCCGCAGCCGCTTACATTTGGGCAGAGCCCACGTTTTGTATACATTGATGAAATTGTAACACGCACGGCTTTTTCGTTTGTGCAAATTTACATTTGACAAGTTTCTGTCAATATACTACAATACTGTGGTAGCTTTATATACAAGCGCGCGGTATTTGTAAATTTTTAATCATATGCGCCAATTTTGACAAAGTTAAAAGGTAAGTTTTGCTTGAATCTATATGCGCGTTAAGGTATCATAAAGATAGCTTTTTTAATAACGCATTGAATAACGCACTGCGGGATAAAGAGGGGGTGTGCCAATGTCATTTGAAGCAGTAAGCAATATTGCTCAGGCAGAAGCTCAGGCCAAGGTCACGGTAGCCGAAGCCGAGAGCAAGGCGAAGCAGATGCTGGCTGACGCGGATACCGCGGGCAAGCTTGCGATCGATGCCGCCTGCGCGAAAGCCGAAGAGGAGCTCAAGGAGCTCAGCCGCCAGGTCAGCGAAAAGGCAAGGGCTCAGGCCAAGGGTCTTTCCGGTGATCTGGAAAATCAGAAAGCAGCGCTGCGCGCCAGAGCCGAAGGGCGGCTGGAGCAGGCAGCAGCTCTTGTTGTGGAAAGGATAGTGAACAGCTGAGATGGCCATTCTAAAAATGAAAAAGCTCCGCCTTATTGCTGTCCGTTCCAATAAGGATGAACTCCTGCGAGAGCTTATCAGGCATGGCTGTGTGGAAATTTCCGAGCTTGAAGGCGAGCTTCACGGCTCAGAGATTGAAGCACTGGTTCACCGGGAGAGCAGCGACGTTGCCTCTCTCAAGAGCCGGCTCGCAACGCTGACGCATGCCATTGACCTGCTGGATCGTTACGCCCCGAAAAAGGGTAAGCTTCTCTCCGCAAAGCCGGAACTTGACGACCACGTCCTGCTGGATGATACAGGTCTTGCAGGCGCGCTCAAGGTCGCCGAGAGCCTCGAGAGCTATGAAGCGCGCATGAAGCGCATCGTCGCCGAGGAGAGCCGCCAGCGCGCTGTTATCCAGTCGCTTCAGCCATGGCTCGATCTCGACTTGCCGCTCGGTACCGAAGGCACGGAGCGCTGCGCGGTGCTGCTCGGTTCCATACCTGCCCGCACAGACTTGAGCCAAGTCGAAGCGGCGCTTGAGCAGATAGACGCCGAGAGCGAACTTTTCTGCGTGTACGAGGAGAAGAAGACACGTTACGTCGTCTTCGTGTGCCTGCGCGAAAGGCTCGCCGAAATGCAGGAGTGCCTGCGCGGCTTCGGCTTCACTGCGGCATCCTTCGCGGGTGTCAGCGGCACGGCCAAGGAATGCACTATCGAAGCGCGCAACACGCTCAGTTCCCTTGATAAGGAAAAGGCGGACTGCCTGCAGTATATCGTCGATGAAGCTGTCAGGCGCGATGAGCTGAAGCTTGCAGCCGACCGCGTGAGCGTGCAGATATCTCTGGCTGAAGCCGGGGACAAGCTCTACGGCACGGACAGCGCCGTTATCATGGAGGGCTGGTACCCCGAGGAGCGCGAAGCGGAGCTCGCTGAGGTGTTCGATCGCTTCGGCTGCGCGTGGGAAGCGCTCGTCCCCAAGGAGGACGAGTACCCTGATGTCCCCGTAAAGCTCAAGAACAACAAATTTACCAACGCGCTGAATATGGTGACGAACATGTACAGTCTGCCGGCCTACGGCAGTCTCGACCCGAACCCGCTCATGGCTCCGTTTTTCATTCTGTTCTACGGGCTGATGATGGCGGATATGGGCTACGGCATCATAATGATTCTCGCAGCGGTAATTGCGATGAAGAAGATAAAGCCGAGAGCAGGCTCGCTGTCGTTCTGCCAGCTGCTGCTCTACTGCGGCATCGCAACCTTTATAATGGGCGCGATAACCGGCGGCTTCTTCGGTGATGCGCTCGTGAAGATTGGCGGCATCCTCGGCAAACCCGATGGCTGGGGTGAGCTTCCGAGTCTCTTCACTCCGCTCAACGATACCGTATATGTCCTTGTCGGCTCGATGGTGCTTGGTCTTATCCACCTCAACACTGGCATGGCCATCAACTTCATCAAGAAAATTAAACACGGCCAGATTGCTGACGCAATCTGGGAAGAGGGTTCGCTGTGGATCACTCTCGCCGGCATCATCCTCTATGTGCTGAAGATTGGCAATGTTTCCGGTGTCCCGGTCGTGCTTATCATCGGCGTGGTGATGATCTTTTACGGCGGCTCCCGCGGCTCCAAGGGCATTTTCGGCAAGCTCGGCAGCCTGTTCGGGACTCTTTATAATACCGCCACCGGCTGGTTCGGCGATGTTCTGTCCTACACCCGTATCATGGCCCTGATGCTCGCCGGCTCCGTCATTGCGACGGTGTTCAACACCATCGGCGCTATTGCCAACAGTTTCTGGCTTTTCATACCGATCTTCTTAATCGGTCACAGCCTGAACTTTGCGCTGAACCTTCTCGGCTGCTATGTCCACGACCTGCGTCTCCAGTGCCTGGAGTACTTTGGCAAGTTCTATGAGGACGGCGGCCGCCCATTCGATCCGCTTACGGTAAAAACAAAATACTACAACGTAGCAGAATAAATTTAGGAGGAAAATAAAAATGGAATTTCTGTTTGCACATTCCGGTCTGGCAATAGGTCTTCTCGGTGCAGGTCTGGCTGCGTCCCTCGCTGGCGCGGGCTCCGGTCTCGGTACCGGCATCGCCGGTGAAGCAGGCGCAGGTCTCGTCACCGAGGATCCTTCCAAGTTCGGTAAGGTAATGATTCTTCAGGTCATTCCCGGTACCCAGGGTCTCTACGGCCTGGTCGTCTTCTTTGTCGCCATCATGCAGATGGGTCTGCTCAATGGCACCGGTGCTGACCTGAGCTTCGTCGACGGCTGCCGCTACTTTGCAGCCTGCATGCCCATCGGCATCGGCGGTCTCGTCACCGCTAAGGCTCAGGGCAAAGTCGCTGCCGCTTCCGTCAGTCTGCTTGCAAAGAACCCTGACCACTGGGCAAAGGGCATGATCCTCTGCATCACCGTCGAGTTCTACGCCATTCTGTCCCTGCTTGCATCCATGATGATGCTTCTCTCCATCTGATGGGAATTGCTCTTAAAAATTCAAAAAGGCAGGACATACTATGAAAGGCACTGAAAAGATAATCGCACATATCCAGGCTGACGCCAAGGCACAGGCCGATGCGATACTGGCTCAGGCAGAGCAGCAGTGCGCAGAGATCCGCCGGGACTATGAGATAAAGGCAAAGGATGCTTACGCCGAGAAGATCCGCCTCGGCGTCAAGGCAAATCAGGACAAGCTTGACAGCGTAGAGCGCCTGACCCGCATGGAGAGCAGAAAGTCTATCCTCGCTCTCAAGCAGGAGATGGTCTCCGCCGGCTTTGATAAGGCCGTGGAAGAGCTCCTCGCGCTGCCGCAGGAGAAGTACATTGCTCTTCTCGCGAAGCTTGCCGCTCAGGCCTCCTCCGCCGGCGATGAAGAGATCGTGCTCAACGCGCGCGATAAGGCCGAGATAGGCGCTGCGGTCGTCAACGCCGCAAACGACCTTCTCCCCGACGGCAAACTCACGCTCGCCGAGGACACCGGCGACTTCAAGGGCGGGCTTATTCTCCGTCGCGGAAGTATCGAGGCCAACTGCACCGTCGAGCTTCTGGTAGAGCTGTGCCGCGGCGATATGTCCGCGCAGCTTGCCGGAGTTCTCTTTGAATAACGGCCCGGCCGTAAATCCCGAAACAGGGAGGGAAAAAATTGTCAAACAAAAAAGAAGCGTATCTCTGCATATCCGCCATGCTTCGCGCAAGAGAGCCGAGGCTTCTCAGCAATGAGAAGGCGGAGCGTATGCTGGATGCCGCCGCCTTTGAGGACGCCGCGAAGCTTCTGACCGACTGCGGATATCCCGACATGTCGGCAATGAGCGCTGGCGAAATTGAGGAGACTCTGGCGGAGCACCGCTCGGCAATTTTCGAGGAGCTGGGTAAAATGGCGCCCGACAGCGCGCTTACAGATATCTTCAAGCTCAAGTATGATTACCACAACGCCAAAGCCATCATCAAGGGCGAGGCAATGGGTCAGGATGCAAAGCACCTTCTCAGCGACTCTGGGCGAATTCCGGGGCTGAAGCTGCTTGAGCTGTACAATGAAGAAAAGCGCATCATGCTGCCGGAGACGCTGGCAAACGCCATGGAGGAAGCCAAGGCAATCCTTGCACGTACTGCGAACCCCCAGCTTTCCGACTTTGTGCTCGACAAGGCATACTTCACGGAGCTTCGTGCCGCTGTCGACAAGGTAGACAGTCCGTTCCTGCGCGGCTATGCCGCCCTGCTCATTGACAGCGCGAATCTTCGCAGCGCCGTGCGCACCCTGCGCATGGGCAAGGGGCAGGACTTTCTGCGTGAGGTGCTCATACCGGACGGCAACGTCGGCGCAGAGCGCATCGCGAACGCTACGGATAAGGACAGCCTTGCTGCGCTATATGCTCACAGCGCACTTGAGAAAGCCGCAGTTCTCGGCGGCGAGGCACTCTCCGGCGGCAGCATGACGGCCTTTGAGCTCGCCTGCGACAACGCCGTGAACGATTACCTCAAGGGTGCGCGCCTTATCAGCTACGGCTGCGAAGTGCCGGTCGCCTATATGGCGGCGGTCGAAGGCGAGATAACCGCGATCAGAATGATCCTCACGGGTCGGCTTGCGGGCGTCCCTTCGCAGACTATCCGGGAAAGGCTGCGTGATCTGTATGTATAAAATAGCTGTCATCGGCGGCAGAGACACCGTCATGGGCTTCAAGGCTCTCGGCCTTGAGACTTACCCCGCGACGGACGGCGCGGATGCGGGCAAAATCCTTAAGAGCCTCACCCGCGACAATAACGATTACGCCATCATCTACATTGAGGAAAACTTCGCCGCACAGATTCAGGCGGAGATAGACAAATTCAAGGACAGCCCCACCCCGGCGATTATCCTGATCCCCGGTCGCGAGGGCTCCATAGGCCTCGGCCAGTCGGCTCTGAGAGCGGCGGTCGAGCGTGCCGTCGGCACGAATATTCTGGGAGACTGATTCCCCCATATCAATCCGAAAACCGCGTCAGTAAGCTGCACGGTTTGGAAAGGAACATGTAAATGAGCGGAACTATAACAAAGGTTTCCGGACCGCTTGTTGTTGCCGAGGGTCTGGCGGACGCTAACGTCTCCGACGTTGTGCGTGTCGGCTCTCAGCACCTGATAGGCGAGATCCTTAACATGACCGGCGACAAGGCCTCCATTCAGGTTTACGAGGAGACCTCCGGGCTCGGGCCCGGCGCCGAGGTCATCACCACCGGTATGCCGCTGTCCGTCGAGCTCGGACCCGGTATGCTGGACAATATCTATGACGGTATTCAGCGTCCCCTGCCCGAGATGCGCAAGATCTCCGGCGACTGCATCGCAAGAGGTATCGACGTTCCCGCGCTCAACCGCGAGAAAAAGTGGGAGTTTGTTCCCGTCGCAAAGCCCGGCGATAAGGTGGGGGCGGGCGACGTGCTCGGCACCGTCCAGGAGACGAGTGCAATCCTGCACAAAATCATGGTCCCGAACGGCATCTCCGGTGAGGTTGTCAGCATCGAGAGCGGTGAGTTCACCGTTGATCAGACCATCGCCGTCGTCAAGGACGCGAAGGGCACGGAGCATAATCTCAACATGATTCAGCGCTGGCCCGTCCGTATCGCAAGACCCTTTGAGAAAAAGTACGTCCCCAGCCGTCCCATGAACTCCGGCCAGCGTATCATCGACAAGCTCTTCCCGATCGCCAAGGGCGGCACGGCTGCCGTCCCCGGTCCCTTCGGTTCCGGCAAGACCGTCGTGCAGCACCAGCTCGCCAAGTGGTCTGACGTGGATGTCGTTGTCTACATCGGCTGCGGCGAACGCGGCAACGAAATGACCGACGTGCTTATGGAGTTCCCCGAGCTGAAAGACCCGCGCAACGGCGAACCGCTGATGAAGCGCACCGTGCTTATCGCGAACACATCCGATATGCCCGTTGCCGCGCGTGAAGCTTCTATCTATACCGGCATCACCATCGCCGAGTACTTCCGTGACATGGGCTACGATGTCGCCGTTCTGGCTGACTCCACTTCCCGCTGGGCAGAGGCTCTGCGTGAAATGTCCGGCCGTCTCGAAGAGATGCCCGGTGAAGAAGGCTACCCCGCCTACCTTGCCTCCCGTCTGGCTCAGTTCTATGAGCGCGCCGGCGTCGTCGAGTGCATGGGTGCAGATGAGCGCCAGGGCTCCGTCACCGCCATCGGTGCTGTTTCACCTCCGGGCGGCGATATTTCCGAGCCTGTCTCTCAGGCAACCATGCGTATAGTCAAGGTCTTCTGGGCGCTCGATTCCAGCCTTGCATATGCAAGACACTTCCCCGCCATCAACTGGCTGACCTCCTACTCTCTGTATGTTGACACTCTCCGCCCGTGGTACACCGAGCAGTTCGGCGAAGCTTATATGCAGAACCGCGAGAAGGCCATGCACATTCTCCAGGAGGAGAGCGAGCTTCAGGAGATCGTCCGCCTCGTCGGACAGGATGCCCTGTCCCCGGCTGACCGTCTCACCATGGAGACCGCGAAGATGATCCGCGAGGACTTCCTCCAGCAGAATGCTTTCGTTGATGAGGACGCTTATTCCTCTTACGCGAAGCAGTTCCGTCTGCTGGATATGATCCTCAGCTATGATACTCTCTGCCGCAATGCGCTGACGCTCGGAGCTGACATGAACAGCCTGTTCGTCATCGACGCACGCGAAAAGATAGGCCGCGCAAAGCTGGCCAATCAGGATACCTTTGAGGAGGATTACGCGGCGATTGCGGCCGAGATGAAGGCCGAGATAGATGCTGTTGTTGCCGGAGGTGCGGAAGCATGATTAAAGAGTACAAGACCATAAGAGAGATTGCCAGCCCCCTGATGGTGGTCGACGGCGTTGAAGGCGTCACCTATGATGAGCTTGGCGAGCTTGAGCTTCCCAACGGCGAAGTCCGCCGCTGCAAGGTTCTCGAAGTCGAAGGCAATAAGGCTGTCGTTCAGCTGTTCGAGTCTGCGCAGGGCATCAACCTTGCCGAGACCAAGGTTCGCTTCCTCGGTCACCCGCAGCAGCTTGCCGTCAGCGAGGACATGCTTGGCCGTGTCTTCAACGGCATGGGCCAGCCCATCGACGGCGGCCCCGCCATTCTTGCCGAGGCGCATATGGATATAAACGGTCTGCCGATGAACCCGGCATCCCGTGCCTACCCCGCCGAGTTTATCCAGACAGGCGTCTCCACGATTGACGGTCTGAACACCCTCGTCCGCGGTCAGAAGCTGCCGATCTTCTCCGGTTCCGGTCTGCCGCACGCGGCTCTCGCCGCGCAGATTACGCGTCAGGCAAAGGTTCTGGGCGATAACGAGACTTTCGCCGTCGTCTTCGCTGCCATCGGCATCACCTTTGAGGAGTCTGAGTACTTCATCGAGGACTTCCGCCGCACCGGCGCCATCGACCGTACCGTCGTTTTCTCGAACCTTGCAAACGACCCCGCCGTCGAGCGTATCGCCACCCCGCGTATGGCCCTGACCGCTGCGGAGTATCTCGCATTCGAGAAGGACATGCAGGTTCTCGTTATTCTCACCGATATCACAAACTACGCCGAAGCTCTGCGTGAAGTCTCCGCAGCAAAGAAAGAAGTCCCCGGCCGCCGCGGTTACCCCGGCTACCTGTACACCGACCTTGCCACCATGTATGAGCGCGCCGGCCGCCGTCAGGGTAAGAAGGGTTCGATCACCATGATTCCAATCCTCACCATGCCTGAAGACGACAAGACTCACCCCATCCCCGACCTTACCGGCTACATCACCGAAGGCCAGATCATCCTCAGCCGTGAGCTGCACCGCAAGGGCATCGTGCCCCCGGTCGACGTTCTGCCGTCCCTGAGCCGTCTGAAGGATAAGGGCATCGGTGTCGGCAAGACTCGTGAAGACCACGCCGGCACGATGAACCAGCTCTTCGCCGCATACTCCCGCGGCAAGGACGCCAAGGAGCTTATGACCATACTCGGCGAAGCCGCCCTGTCGGACGACGATAAGCTGTTCGCGAAGTTTGCCGATGAGTTTGAAAAGCGCTATGTCAGCCAGGGCAACAACACCAACCGCAGCATCGAAGAGACCCTCGACCTCGGCTGGGAGCTGCTGAGCCTGCTGCCGCGCCGTGAACTCAAGCGTGTCAAGCCCGAGATGATCGACAAGTACATGCCCAAAAAGTAAGACCCCATATAACACAAATTAACTGATTTACGGAGGTGATACTTTTTGGCAGGTAAGACGATAACCCCGACCAGAATGGTGCTCAACCAGCTCAAGGGCAGACTCAAGACCGCGCGCCGCGGCCACAAGCTGCTCAAGGACAAACGCGATGAGCTGATGCGCCAGTTCATGGATGTGGTCAAGCTCAACAAGCAGCTGCGTACCCGTGTTGAGGAAGGGCTGACCGGAGCCTTTGCGTCCCTTCAGGTTGCAAGCTCCATCATGTCCCCCGAGATGCTGGAACAGGCTCTGCTCTATCCGCGCCAGAGCGTCGAGCTCGGCATGGATTTCAAGAACATCATGAGCGTCAACGTCCCGGTGTACAGCTTCCATACCAAGAATAATGATCCCTCTGAGGTTTATCCCTACGGCTTTGCCCAGACCTCCGGCGAGTTGGACGACGCGCTGGAAAAGATGGCCAAGGTGTTCGAGGATATGCTGGAGCTGGCTCAGGTTGAGAAGACCATGCAGCTGCTCGCAGAGGAAATAGAAAAGACCCGCCGCCGCGTCAACGCTTTGGAGTACGTTATGATCCCCGAGCTTGAGGAGAACATCAAATACATCTCCATGAAGCTTGAAGAGAACGAAAACTCCACCAAGGTCAGGCTGCTCAAGGTCAAGGAAATGGTGCTTCAGGACGCCCACAATTACAAATAAGCAAAACAACATCCCCACCTCCGAATCGGAGGTGGGGATGTTTCATAATTCTTTATTGTGCTATCAGTCGATGTGTATGACCTTCTGGCAGAGGTCGGCAGCAGAAACATTGGGGTTGTGGTAGCGCTCGCGCTTGACGGTTGCGCCGCCCATGTTTATTGCCTGCTTCGGGCAGTACTGCAGGCAGCTCAGACAGCCGATGCAGTTCGTGCCGATGTTTGCCTTGCCGTTGACTATGCTGATATTCCCGCGCGGGCAGAGCTTTGCGCACTGGCCGCAGCCGACACAGCTGTCGGTCACGGTCATCTTCGCGGCCTTCTTGCCCGAGAGCATCGGCCATGCCTTTGCTTCGAGGGCATTTACGGGGTTCGACAGTGGGCGTCCGCTGAGGTGCTTGACATAGAGAATGTCGTCTGCAATCTTTGCCGTCAGCTTCTCGGAGCGTGCCTGTGCCTTCTCTGCGTCAAGTGGGGGTACCATCATGTTATGCGGCATAAGCCATATGCAGGAGCACTGGTGGGTTATGCCCGCCCAGTAATCCAGCGGCACGATATCGTGGATCTTTGCCATACCAACGCCAGGGTAGCCGGCATAGCACACGACGCCGAAAGTGTAGCTCTCAGGATCGACGCGCAGCTCAGAAACGAACTTCTCCACATCGCCGGGCAGACCGCCTGCATAGCACGGGAACACGAAACCGACGCGCTTTGCACCGCGCACGTCTTTCACCTCAGGCTCTGCGCGCATCATTACGATGTCCGTATCGCTGATACGCTTTGCGATGTTTTTTGCGATGTCGAGACAGTTGCCGCTGCCGGAATAGCAGAATATAACATTTTTGCTCATTTGTACTCCTCCTTGTGAAATTATTACCTATCCACTGCTGCTATTATATAACGCAACGATGTTTCGAACAATATACAAAAAATGAATTTTTGTATCACGCGAAAGGTTTTTCGGAGCCTATTCTATATTTTTGAGACTTGACGGCTTCGGCGCGTCAACAGCCGAACCACAGTGAAAATCAACCATGCACCGAAGCACACGCAGGGGATATACAGCGCCGTCGCAGCATACCAGCCGAAGCGTGAAGCAATGTCCTTAAAAACAACTATCGTATTGTTGGCAGGGCCCACAAAGAACATGTTGATCTTTCCGTTTGAAGCATCGAAAAACGCGAGGTTAATGCAGAACGCAATGCTGCACAGGAGCAGGAACAACACCGTCGCGCGCCAGAAGTCCTTGGACGATTTCGGACCGTTGCCTGAAAGGATAAGAAGCAGCCCAATGAAAACCAGCAGCGTGTGCCAGGCAAAGCCATGCAGCGTCAGCGTCCAGTATTCGTGGCTGATGCTGGACGGCTCGAGCAACGCCAGAAAACCGCCCAGCAGATTGTATGTGCAGAGGAAGGTATATATCGCGCTGCGAGCATTTTCGCTACGCGTGAGGTTTGTGGTCAGGCACAGGTACATCGGAATGCTGCACAGCTGAAACGGGAATACCTGCCATAGGATGCTTCCCTGCCCGATCACGTAATAGTAAAACAGCTGCTTGTATGATTCACAGAGTATCAGAAAAATCCCGACGCCGAGAAGAATGCGACGGCAGCAGACTTCGCCGCATCTACGGAGCGCAAAGGCAAGCGCTGCACTGCCGCCGAGGCCGAATATCAGAAACAGCAGGTGAAATGTTCCGTATGCCGTCGGTGTCGTCATCGGCCATGCCGTTGCGGAAATCAACTGTTCAAGCATGATTTCCTCCTTATACTGAAATCTGATTAAATCAGAAATTAAAATAAGAATATTGAGTCATCGTTCTCGATCCAGTCGCTCACGGGGATTGTGCGGTACTCGGTCGGAGTCACGCGTATGACAACCCGGTCTATCCCCGCATTTATAATCTGCCGCTTGCACATCGAGCAGCTCATCGCGTCAGATAGCAGCTCATTTGTCGCAGCGGAGCGCCCGACGAGATAGAGCGTCGCGCCAATCATGTCCTGTCGGGAAGCGGAGATAATCGCGTTTGCCTCAGCATGAACGGAGCGGCAAAGCTCGTAGCGCTCGCCGGAGGGAATCTTCAGTGTCTCGCGCGTGCATGTGCCGAGGTCGGAGCAGTTGCGTCTGCCGCGCGGTGCGCCGTTATAGCCGGTGGAAATGATCTCGTCGTTACGCACGATTATCGCGCCGTATTTGCGGCGCAGACAGGTGGAGCGCTCGAGTACGGCGTCGGCAATGTCGAGGTAATAGTTCTGTTTGCTTGTCCTGTTATCCATAGAGTATCCTCCGGCCGGATATTTATTTGCCCCGCAAATGGAGCCATATTAAATATACATTACCGGCCGGAACACGTCAAGTGGACAGCTTATCATATTGAAGCCAGTAAGGGCCGCGCTGAGCGCGGCCCTTACTGGCTTCAAAAAATATTAATCAGATATTAGTGTCAGGCCTTACCCGCGGCCTTCTCTTCAAGATCCTTGTCTATCTCGGCAGCAGAGGAGAGTGAGTCGGCAATGCTCTTGAGCTGTGCCTGCTGGCTGTGCGCGTCGACCTTGACGCTGTTTCGCTCATTGTGCGTCATGCAGCCTGCGCCGTTCACGCAGCCGCCGACGCACGCCATACCCTCGACAAAGT
Source organism: uncultured Oscillospiraceae bacterium (assembly GCA_964517445.1). Lineage (GTDB taxonomy): Bacteria > Bacillota > Clostridia > Oscillospirales > Oscillospiraceae > Limivicinus. The sequence goes on from CAZFCH010000001.1 coordinate 27,775, forward strand.
TTGCGTCAAGCTTTCCTCTCGTTGCCTTCATCAGCGCAAGCTTGCACTCCTCAATACCGTTGCAGCTGAGCGGCTTGAGCTCAAAATCTATACCCTGCTCCTTCAGCGCCTCGGCAGCAGCAGCAGCAAGCCCGCCGCAGTGGGCGAATATACGTCCGTAGCCGGAAGCATTATTGAGCACCGTCTCTTCCATTCCGGCCACGTCAAGCTCGCGGCTGTCAAACATTGCCTGAAGCTCCTCAAAGGTAAGCACGCAGTCGACGTACTTGTGTACCTCAGGCAGCTGGAACTCGCCCTTCTTCGCCGTGCAGGGTCCGATGAATATCGTTTTTGCCTCGGGGTCCTTTTCCTTTATGCGCTTTGCTATTGTCGCCATGGGGGACATGTTGTGCGATATATTTCCCTGAAGCTCCGGGAAGCTCTTGCGGATATAGCTCACAAATGCCGGGCAGCAGGAACTGGTGAGGAAACCTCGCTCGGCAAGCTCCGCAGCCTCGTTATACGCAACCATGTCTGCACCGAGGGCCGCTTCGAGCACATCGCAAAAGCCGAGAGCCTTGATGGCCGTAATAACCTGCCCGGGCTTTGCATATGTAAACTGGCTGACAATCGCCGGGGCGACTATCGCGTAAACGCGGTCGCTGTTCTTAAGCATCTTTATTGCGTCAAGGATAAATGACTTATCCGACAGTGCGCCGAACGGGCACTGGTAGACGCACGCGCCGCAGGAAATGCACTTACTGTTGTCGATCTTGACAGTGCCGTCCTCGTTCATGGATATTGCGCCTACCTTGCAGGCGTTCTGGCAGGGGCGCTTGCGGTTATATATAGCCGAGTAAGGGCAGACGGCAGCGCACTTGCCGCAGTTGACGCACTTGCTCTTGTCGATATGCGCGTGGTGGAACTCATCGTGCGTGATTGCGCCGCGCGGGCAGGCGTCCTCGCAGCGATGCGCGATGCAGCCGCGGCAGGCCTCGGTCACGGTGTATCCCCCGGTCGGACAGTCATCACATGCGATGTCGAGCGCCTCGATGACGTTCGGGTTGCTCCTGTCCCCGCCCGCGGCGAGCTTGACGCGCTCTGCCAGTATCGCGCGTTCCTTGTACACGCAGCAGCGCATCGTCGGCGTCTTGCCCGGGATTATCTCCTTCGGGATGTCCAGAAACGACTCATAAAAATCAGAGTCCCATGCGTGCTTTGCAACCGTGCGCAGAACCTTATATTTGAGGTGCTGGACTTTTGTATCAAATTTATGCATCTTTTTCACCCTTCCGACAAAGCCGTTCAGAAATCGTTAAAATTATTTCTTTCACAATCATCTGGATGTATTATATATTAAAAAAATCAGTTTGTCCAGATTAAACAAAATGTAAACAAGACATTTGTACGGAACAACAAATCAGACAGTCCCGGCAATATGTTCAGCCCTCCCCTTTATGTTTATTTATACAAGCGGGTTCGTCCTTGTCAAATGGCGGTATCGGGATTGCATAAGCGGACGCCGTGTGTTATTATAGCCGCAGGAGTTGATTAATTTGAAACTGAAGAAGATCTTACCTGTAATAGTTCTGGTACTGGCGCTTGCCTTGTGCGCCTGCGGCGGAGAGCAGATTGCAGACGCCATCATCGGCGGAGCTGACAGCTCGACCGTTATTTCCCTCACTACGTCGACGGGCAGTCCGGTCGATGACGCTGCCGACGAACCTGCGCAGTCCGACACAGAGCAGATACAGGAGGACGGCACATACACCACCAAGGAAGATGTTGCTTTATATATCCACACCTACGGCCATCTCCCGTCTAACTTTGTCACGAAGAACGAGGCAAAGCAGGCCGGTTGGGAAGGCGGCTCGCTTGAAAAATACCTGCCGGGTAAGTGCATCGGCGGTGACCGCTTCGGCAACCGCGAAGGGCTTCTGCCTGATGCCCAGGGTCGGACATGGACAGAGTGCGATATTAATACTCTCGGCGCATCATCTCGCGGCGCGGAGCGCATCGTCTTCTCCAACGACGGGCTCATCTACTACACCGGCGACCATTACGACAGCTTCGAGCTGCTCTACGACTGATACTCATAAGATGTAAAAGACCGCCCCTGTCAATCGAACGGATTGACAGGGGCGGTCTTTCTGTGCGCTTCTCTGCACTTATCTCTTCTTCGCCGCATAGAGGAACATCCACACGACAATCACTACCAGCGCGAAGATAACGACTATGCCAAGTACGGCGTTGAACGCACCGCTGACAATGCTTATCGCACCGCTTATCAGTTTTGCCGCCAATACGAGCACGCCTATCACAACTGCCAGCGCAATGACGATGCGTATAATCTTACTCTTGTTCATTCCGTTTCCCCTTTTCTTTCTATCGTTCCGAGCTTATCGAGCACAGCGGTGAAATATTCCGGCAACTCCGATTCAAACCGCAGCTGCTCTCCTGTCACCGGATGAACCAAGTGCAGCCGCCGCGCATGAAGGCACTGACCCTCCAACCCCTTATCCGGGCATTTTGCGCCGTATAGTCCGTCGCCAAGCAGAGGGTGGCCAATACTGGCCAAGTGAACTCTTATTTGATGCGTCCGACCCGTTTCAAGGCGGCACTGAATATGCGAATAGCCCCTGTACTCTGCAAGCAGTTTCCAGTGTGTGACGGCGGCTTTCGAGTTCTTTTCCGTCACGGCCATGCGTTTGCGGTCAACCGGATGGCGGCCTATGGGTCTGTCTATCACGCCTGAATTCTCTCGCATATGGCCGTTGACCACCGCCTCATATTCTCTGTATAGGCTGTGATCCGACAGCTGTGCCGACAGCCCCTTGTGCGCCGCGTCGTTCTTCGCCGCGACTATGAGTCCCGAGGTGTCCTTATCAATACGGTGAACTATGCCGGGTCTGCGCTCCCCGCCGATGCCGGATAGGCTGTCTCCGCAATGGTACATCAGTGCGTTTACGAGTGTGCCGTCCGGGTGTCCCGGGGCCGGGTGAACCACCATGCCTCGGGGCTTATTGACAACGATGATATCTGCATCCTCATAGACAATGTCGAGCGGAATATCTTGCGCTTCAAGCGGAATGTCCTGCGTTTCCGGAAGGAGCAACTCAATTATATCCCCTGCATTTCCGCGGTAGTTCTTTTTCAGCGGCTTACCGCCGAGCAGAACTGCCCCCGAGTCCAGACATTTCTGGATTTGGCTGCGTGAATACTGCGGCAAAATACGGGCAAGGAGAGCGTCGATACGTTCTCCGCTCTCCTCAATTGTTATTTGTATTACGCTCTCGTCCATTACTTGAACTCGTTGAGTATATCGTCAAGGTCAAATTCCGTGCTGTTCTTTGCAGGAGCGGCCGTCTGCGCCGGTTTCTGCTGGGCAGGTGCGCTCTGCTTGGCAGTCTGCTGAATCGGCTGGGCAGTCTGTGCCGTCTGGGCAGCCTGTGCCGCGGGACGCGTATTGCTCTGCGCGGGCTGAGCGGCGGAACGGGCTGTGTTCTGTGCCTCGGCCGCCGGACGGCGCTGCTGGGTCTGCTGTCTTGCCGGCGGAGTATACTTTGGCGCGTCGGCGCCCATGGCCTTTGCGGCGTAGCTGCTTGAGCGCTGGGTCTCTGCCTTGGCATTGGCCTTTTCCCACTCTGCAAACGGATCGGGCTGATCGGTTTGCTGTGCTTTCTGTACAGGAGCCTGAGCGGTGGGTCTGGGGCGGCTTTCGCGCTGTGCCTTATAGCGCTGCTCCTCCTCATACTCGGCCTGACGGTTCTTCTTTGCGTCACGGGGAGCGGCGTTCTTCTCCTTTTTCTTGCTCTTGATCTTGTCAATCAGACTCGGGCGCGGAGATTCATCCTCCTCGTCCTCTTCATCATCCTCAAACTCTTCGTCTTCAAGATCGTCATCCTCTGGCTTTTCAAAGATCATGGCAAGAACGAACACAATGGCGAACACGGTTATGAACACATCAGCGACGTTGAAGATGGCGAAATTAAACAGCTCCACTTTGAACATATCCTGCACATAGCCGTAGATAACGCGGTCAATGCAGTTGGAGAGGCCGCCCGCGGTGACGAGCACAATGCTCCAGCGGGAAAGCTTACCGGAGATGAAGTTCGTTGCCAGCGCGATAATGACGAGCACAGTGAACACACCGGTGGCGATGATGAAATAGATGCGCGCGCCGCTGCCGCTCAGGAAGCTGAAGGCAGCCCCGTCATTATGGACGTTCACAAGGCTTATGACGCCGGGGATGAATTTGACGATATCGGTGCCGAACAGGGTGTTCTGAACCCAGTACTTCACTGCCTGATCCAGAATGATAACAAGCAGGCCGACTATTGAATACAGCATATTGATCTCCTATCTGCCGGGCAGAAGCGCCCGGCGCGTGGAATGGATGAAGTCAGTCAGGCTCAGAGCTTCGCCACAACTGTAGCGCAGCGGGGGCACAGGCCCGTCCCGTCCTGCGGAGTCTCAGAGTGCATCCAGCAGCGCGGGCACTTTGTGCCGGGCGCTTCGGTGACGGAGATCTCCAGACCCGGATTCTTGACGCCGGTACCGGTGACAGCGTCAGCGTCGGCTTCACCGTCCTCGGCAATGAGGCACTTGGAGACAATGAAGAGCTCGGAGAGATTCATGGAGCGAACCTCGTCCAGCGCTTCCTTCGCGCTCTCGTCCTTCACGCGCAGGGTGACAGCTGCCTCGAGAGGCTTGCCGATGCGCTTTGCGCCGCGGGCAGCTTCAAGTACACCGTTGACATCATCGCGCAGAGCAATGAGCTTATCCCAACGCGCCATCTCTTCATCGCTCAGAGCATAGTCCTCAAAGGGCTTGTTCATGATGTTGAAGAGAACGTTGCGCTTATCGTCGTCCTTGCGGTGCGGCATGGCCTGCCAGATCTCATCACATGTGAAGGCGAGAATCGGGGCAAACATCTTGGTCATGCTGTCAAGGATCAGGTACAGAGCGGTCTGAGCGCTGCGGCGCTTGAGGCCGTTCTTCTCCTCACAATAGAGACGGTCCTTGATGATATCGAGATAGAAGCTTGAAAGCTCTACGACGCAGAAGTCATTGATTGCGTGAGAGACGGTGTGGAATTCATAATCGTCATAGCCGCCGGCGACCTCGCGCATCAGTTCGTTGAGCTTGGTAATAGCCCAGCGGTCAAGCGGAAGCATATCTTCGGGATCTACCAGATTGTCGGCATCGAAACCGTCGAGGTTGCCGAGGCAGTAACGCGCGGTGTTGCGGAACTTGAGGTAGTTCTGGCTGAGCTGCTTGAAGATGGTCTCGGAGCAGCGGACGTCGACATGATAATCGGCGGAGCCTGCCCAGAGGCGGACGATATCTGCGCCGAATTCCTTGACCATATCTGCCGGATCGACACCGTTGCCGAGAGATTTGTGCATCGCGCGGCCTTCGCCGTCAACAGTCCAGCCGTGGGTCAGGCACTCTTTATACGGTGCGCCCTTGCCCAATGCACCGACCGCGACGAGCAGAGAAGACTGGAACCAGCCGCGATACTGGTCGCCGCCCTCAAGGTACATATCGGCCGGCCAGAAGCCCTGGTCGCGCTGCATGGAAGCATAGTGGGTAGAGCCGGAGTCAAACCAACCATCAAGGGTATCGGTCTCTTTGGTGAAGTGTGTGCCGCCGCAGTGCGGGCACTTGAAGCCGGCGGGCAGAATGTCTGCCGCTTCCTTCTCAAACCATGCGTTGGAGCCTTCCTTTTCAAACAGGCTCGCGACGGCCTCGATGCTCTCCTCGGTGCATACGGGCTTTTTGCAGTCCTCGCAGTAGAACACGGGGATGGGCAGACCCCAGCGGCGCTGACGGGAGATACACCAGTCCTTGCGCTCACGGATCATTGCGCCCATGCGGTCCTTGCCCCAAGCGGGGAGCCAACGGACGTTCTCGCAGGCTGCGATAGCCTCATCCTTAAAGGAATCGACAGAGCAGAACCACTGCGGGGTTGCGCGGAAGATGATGGGGCTCTTGCAGCGCCAGCAGTGCGGATAGCTGTGGACGATCTCCTCGGAAGCGAAGAGAGCGCCGCTTTCCTTCATATCATTAAGAATAATGGGGTTGGATTCATCGGTCTTGAGGCCGGCGTACTTGCCGGCATAATCGGTGTGGCGGCCCTGGTCGTCCACTGGAACGACCATCTCCATGCCGTAGCGCATGCAGGTCTGATAGTCATCAGCGCCAAAGCCGGGCGCGGTATGGACGCAGCCAGTACCGGAATCCATGGTGACGTAATCCGCCAGCACAAGACGTGAGGTCTTGGGCAAGAAAGGATGAGAGGCCAACATATCCTCGAAGAAACGGCCGGGGTGAGTCTCGATAATCTCATAGCTGTCAAAGCCGCCGATCTTCATTACCTTATCGGTCAGGGCTTCTGCCATGATATACATTTCGCCGTTAGGAGCCTTGACGATGGCATACTGCTCATCCGGGTGCAGGGCGATGGCAAGGTTGCCGGGGAGCGTCCAGATAGTCGTTGTCCAGATGACGAAGAAGAGCTTGCTCTTATCGATATTGGAGAGCTTGCCGTGGTCGTCGTTCATCGGGAACTTGACATAGACGGTCGTGCAGGGGTCATCCTGATACTCGATCTCGGCTTCGGCGAGAGCGGTCTCGTCCTTTGCGCACCAGTAGACAGGCTTGAGTCCCTTATAGATATGGCCATTGCGGTACATTTTGCCGAACACGCGGACTTCATCAGCCTCGAAGCCCTTGTTCATGGTCTTGTAGGGATGCTCCCAATCACCGACAACGCCGAGACGCTTGAATCCTTCCATCTGGAGGCCGATGTACTTTTCGGCATAGTCATGGCAGGCGGAGCGGAAGTCCGCAACGCTCATGGCTTTATGGTTGAGCTTCTGCTCCTTGATGATGGCAGACTCGATGGGCATGCCGTGGTTGTCCCAGCCGGGGATATAGGGGGTATAGTAGCCGCGCATAGCGTAGGAACGGACGATAAAGTCCTTGAGTGCCTTGTTGAGCGCGTGGCCCATGTGAATCCTGCCGTTGGAGAACGGAGGGCCATCATGCAGGGAAAAGCGAGGATGGCCTTCGTTCTTCTTGAGCATCTCGTTATAAATATCCTGCTCCTCCCAGCGCTTGAGCATCTCGGGTTCACGCTTGGGCAGACCCGCGCGCATGGGAAAATCAGTCTTCGGCAGATTAAGTGTGGCGTTAAAATCCTGTGACATAGCTGTATTGTCTCCTGTCTATCTTCTTTATAGCAAAAAATCTAAGGGGGCGCGCGCAGTCGCGCTCGCCCCGCTGGAAAAGTCGGAAGAAATCAAAGGGAAAAAGACTGCGTGTTGTCAAGCTTGCGCTGACGAGCAGGCGCTGCGGGAGCCGTCTTCACCTGGGGGATGTCTATCTGTATTGACGGATCGGCCTGTATTCGCGAGGCACTGTTCTCAATGCTGCGCACGGTATCGTCTACCGAAGCGGCAGGCTTCGCTTCCGTCTCCTGCGGCAGAATGCCGTTTGCGACGGTGTCGATATTCTTAAGCTGAGTATTGCAGATGGCACGGGCAGCGTCGATGAACTTTGCGGTCGCAGCCTTTGCGGTCTCAAGGCGCTTCTCTTCAAAAGCGGTCTGATCCTGGATGCTGCCGACAGCAAGCTTGACCTGCTTTTCGGCGTCGGCGATCATAGCGGCGGCGCGGGTGCGGGCATCAGCCTCGATCTGCACAGCAAGCTTCTGCGCAGAGATAACGGCCATATTCAGTGCTTCCTCATTGGCGCGGTATTCCTCTATCTTATCAACAAGAACCTTCATCTTGCTCTTGAGGACGGAGTTCTCTTTCTGTGCGGCCGTAATATCATCGGCGATCTCCTCAAGGAAATTATCAACGGAGGCCATGTCATAGCCGCCTATGCGAGCTTTTTCAAAAGTCTTTTCACGGATATCCTGTGCAGTGATCATGTTCTTATCCACCTTTCATCCATTCTATACTCTATCAGAAATAGTTCCCCGTGCTCTCATTCTGGTCGTGCTGTGCACCCAGAATGTCAACATTCTGCGGGGTGATAAAATAGGTCTTTGCCGAGACCGGGGTAATCTTGCCTTGCAGGGCAAAGGCAATGCCGGAAAGAAAGTCCAGCAATCTGCGCGCCATATCTCCCTGCACGCCCTCCAAGGTCATAACGACCGTCAGATTCTGATTGAGATAATTGACCAAATCACCGGCTTCATCGAAGCTCTTGGGGCTGAACAGAATGACCGATGTGTCCTTGCCGCCGAAATTCACTGTGCGCTCTCTCGGCGCCGTTCTCGGTCGAGCAGCCTTCTTTATGCCGAGGTTGCCGAATATCCCTCCGCCGCCAGATGGCGCATCCTGCGCCGCAGGCTTCTGCGTCGGGTCTTCCGCAGGAAGCGGCGTATCACCCGCAAAGGAACTTTCAAAAAACTTCTGTGCCTGACTCGCTGCCGGTTTCGACGCGGGCGTCTCGGTTTTTGCTTTAGGTTGGGGCTTGAAGCTTGGGTCTGCCCCCTCGAAGAAATCCTCATCGTCGTCATACGGCTGGGTGAGTTCTTTTAACTTATCCATGAAACCCATGGCAATCCTCCAATGAACAAATGCTCGGGCGAACTTTGGTCACGCCTTTTTCTCCGGGTACACACGCTGGCCGAAGATTGCCGTGCCGAGCCGGATCATGTTCGCTCCGCAGGAAATGGCAGCCTGATAATCGCCACTCATCCCCATAGACATAAAGTCCATAACTACATTATCGTATTTTTTTTCGCCATTGTCAATAAAAAGCTGCTGCACAAGATTAAAATACGGTAAATTTTCGTCCGGAAAGCGGCAAATTGGGGGTATCGCCATGAGTCCGCGCACCCTCAGTCCGGGAAAATCGCCTGCTTTTTCGAGAAGCTCCGGTAATTTTTCGGGCGCGACACCGGATTTCGATGCCTCCTGAGCGACGTTTACCTCCAGCAGGATATCCTGCACGATGCCTTTTTTCTCCGCCTCGTGGCTTATCGCACCCATAAGCTCGACGCTATCGACGCTGTGGATGAGTTGCACAACACCAACAATCTGCTTTACCTTGTTGCGCTGAAGATGGCCAATGAAGTGCAGCTGTGCTCCCTCATAGGCACCGGCAGCATTTTTCTCCAGCAATTCCTGAACGCGGTTTTCGCCGCAGGCCGTGAGCCCGGCAGCGATTGCTTCGCGCACACGGGCGGCGTCGTTCATCTTGGTTGCGCCGATGAGCAGGATATCCCGCTCGTCCCGTCCGGCTTTCTGAGCCGCGCGCGTTATATTTTCTCTCACTTGAATGAGATTCTCTGCTATTGTCATTGTGTCAGCACCTTTCCCTCATATATGTCTTTTCCGGAAAGAATGACCCGCTCCGCCCTCGGTCAGGCGCAGTTCTGTTATATTGTACCGCATCCGTCAGACGGATGCTCGGCATTATGATACATGCGACTGTGTAAGAACTCTGTCGAAGCGCGACGGGCTTTTTCCATATCCGGGACTTTATCCCAGACGATACGCAGCGCATCCTGCCACCTGCCGAACCATGTAAGCTGACGCTTGGCGTAGCGGCGGCTGCTCTGCTTGATGAGGTCGAAGGCCTCGCGCTCGGTCGTTTTTCCTTCAAGGAAAGCGACGATCTCCTTATAGCCTATGGCCTGCATGGCGGTACACTCCGGTGAAAGTCCGGAGGCAAGAAGCCTCCTCACTTCATCGACAAGCCCTGCCTGTTCCATTTCGTCGACACGCGCGTCGATGCGCGCGTATAGGTCGGCGCGGTCGGCGTAATTTAGGACTATCCGCGCCGCGTCATAACGTTTTGGTCGCGCGGCGGTAATGCGGTCATGCTCGGTAATGGTCGTGCCGGTGAGCATATATATTTCTATCGCACGCACGATCCGCCGCTTGTCGCCGGGATGGAGCTTCGCGGCACGCTCGGGATCAACCTGTGCAAGACGCGTGAGCATCGCCTCTCCGCCGAGACTGTCGTACTCCGAGCCAAGCCTATCACGCAGAGCATTGTCCGATGTGTTGTCGGCAAAATCCAGCCCGGAGATGAGCGAGTCTATATATAGCCCCGTGCCGCCGACGACTATCGGCAGCTTGCCGCAGGCGATGATATCATCGCAGCACCGCCCGGCTTCCTCGACGTAGCGTGCGACTGACCAGTTTTCGTCCGGTTCGGCGACATCGAGCATGTGATGAACGGCGGCGGCGCGCTCCTCGGCCGTTGCTTTGGCGGTGCCGATGTCCATGCGGCGGTATATTTGCATGGAGTCTGCTGAGACGATTTCTCCGTCAAGCTTGCGCGCGAGCTCTATACCGAGGCGTGTTTTGCCGGAGGCCGTGGGACCCGCGACAACAACGATTCTGTTATCCATACGCCGTCACACTATGCGCTTAAAGAGCTTGTCAAGGTCTCGCCGCGTCACGGTGACGGATATCGGGCGCCCGTGCGGGCAGTATTTTATCTGCCCGGAGAGCACAGCGTCCACAAGCGTTTCAAGCTCCTTTGCGTCCGTGTCCCACCCTGCCTTGATAGCGGCCTTGCAGGCGATGGTGTGCAGAATCTCATCACGCGCAGAATCGGGGTCGGGCGTCTTACCGCCGTGCAGCTTTCCGCATATCTCCTCGACAGCGGCAGCAGCATCCGATGCGGCTATTCCGGCGGGGACGGCGCGGATGGCATAATCCCGCTCGCCGAAAGGCTCTATCTCAAAGCCGAATTCTGTGAGCAGCTCACCGTTCTCCTCAAGGACACGGCAGTCCTCGTCCGTCAAGCGGAGTGTCACGCTCTCAAGCAAGGTCTGCGACATATTGCGCGTGCCGCGCTGCTTCAGGCGGTCAAAGTTCATTCTCTCGTGCGCGGCGTGTTTATCTATGAGCACAAGTTCCGCGCCGACTTCAACAATGATATAGGCCTTGAGAGCCTCACCCACTATCTTGTGGTCGGGAATCGGCTGACTTTCAACATTTTGAACAGGTTTTTCCACAGTTTTGTCTGTGCTGTGGGCGGTTTCTTCAGGAATTTCAGTCGTTTCCGGTCGAATTTCTGCGATCGGTCGGCTGCTCGGCATATCAAGCCGGGTCTGGTATGGTATCTCATATGCGCTGAGCATCGACGTTGGGGCGGTGTCAACGGGCTTAGAAGCCGGTTTCGGCGTGTCCTTCACGGTATAGCCCTGCGCGCGGAACTGCTCTGAGCTCATGCTGCGGTAAAAGTCCTGCTTCGGCGTGGGAGCGGCGGTCTGCGTCTGCATCGGTGCAAAGGCCGCACGCACGGGTGCCGGAATCGCCGTAGGGGACGGAGACTTTTTCTCCGCAGTCACTTCGGCTGGGGCTTTTATCCTGTCCTCCCCCGTCAGGGCGGCAAGGGCAGCATGGTACACAACATCGAATACGCGCTTTTCCTGAGAGAACTTGACCTCGGTCTTCGCCGGGTGAACGTTCACATCGACCCCGGCACAGCTGAGCTCAATATACATGACGCAGGCGGGATAGCGTCCGGTCAGCAGGCTGTTTTTATATGCCTGTTCGACCGCGGTCTGAAGCAGCGCAGAGCGGATATATCGGCCGTTGCAGTAGAAATACTGCGCGCTGCGGTTGCCGCGGCAGGCAGCAGGAGATGAGACAAAGCCGTGGACACGCAGCTCTCCGTCCTCGCAGGCGCAGGGCAGCATATCCTTTGCGATATCGCGTCCGAGCAGGGAGTACACTGCAGACTCGGCGCGCCCATCGCCGGGAGAGAAGAATTCCTCCTTCCCGTCGCGGATGAAGCGGACAGATATCTCGGGGCGGCCAAGAGCACAGCGCAGTGCCGTCTGCACGCAGGCTGAGGCCTCGCTGCGGTCGGACTTTAAGAACTTGAGCCGCGCGGGGGTGTTATAAAAAAGCCCTTTCACAGCCATGACGGTACCTTCCGGACAGCCGGCAGGCCCCATGTCCTGAATGTCCCCGGCAGTCAGGGTGACAAAAGTGCCCTCATCGTCGCCGCGGCGGCGGGTGGTAAGCTCCACCTCAGACACTGCGGAGATTGCCGCTAAAGCCTCACCGCGAAAGCCCATCGTGCCGATGGCTTCAAGTCCATGCTCGTCATGGAGCTTCGATGTGGCATGGCGCAGAAACGCGATGCCCGCATCCTCAGGAGCCATACCGCAGCCGTCATCCGTAACGCGGATGAGCGGCGCGCCGCCGCCCTTTATTTCGACGGTGACGGATTTTGCCCCGGCATCAAAGGAGTTTTCCATCAGCTCCTTGATGACGGAGGCCGGGCGCTCGACGACTTCGCCTGCAGCGATCATGTCGGCAACATGTGGAGAGAGTATATTTATAACGGCCATGAACACTTAACCTCGTATGACTATCTTTCAATTAGTGAACTATTATACATTATTTCAGTTGAAAGTTCCACTCCTTTTATGTTAAAATTAAATGCTAATCAGATTAGGCTTTACAGGAGATTAACCATGCCTTACGAAAGAAAAACGATAGATATAAGCAGGATACACGAGCAGGAGGATATCTGCCGGCAGATATTCGACCGCGTCACCGCAGACGGGCAGCGCCCGCTCGCAATGGTAGACACCTACGGCTGCCAGCAGAACGAGGCCGACAGTGAGAAGCTTCGCGGCTATCTCAGCGAGATGGGCTACAGCTTCACTCAGGATGAGTTCCAAGCAGACGTGATAGTCGTGAACACCTGCGCTGTGCGCGAACATGCGGAGATGCGCGTGCTCGGCAACGTCGGCGCACTCAACCACACGAAGAAAAACAAGCCCGGCCAGATAATCGCTGTGTGCGGCTGCATGGTGCAGCAGGAGCACATGGCAGAGAAGATAAAAATGTCCTACCCTGTGGTCGACCTCGTGTTCGGGCCGCATGAGCTGTGGCGTTTTCCGGAGCTGCTGCTGCGGGTAATGGACAGCCATAAGCGCGTTTTCGCCACAGCGAAGGATGACGGTGCAGTCGCCGAGGGCATCCCGCTCAAGCGTGACGGAACGGTCAAAGCATGGCTTTCGATCATGTACGGCTGCAACAACTTCTGCACCTACTGCGTCGTGCCATATGTGCGCGGTCGTGAGCGTTCGAGGAAGCCTGAAGACATTCTCGAAGAGGCTCGGCAGCTCGTCAAAGAGGGCTATAAGGACATTACACTGCTTGGACAGAACGTCAACTCTTATGGCAAGGATCTTGGCAGCGGGGTGGATTTTGCGGATCTGCTGCGCATGGTGAACGACATTCCGGGTGACTTCCTCATCCGTTTTATGACGAGCCACCCGAAGGATGCAACCGAGAAGCTCTTCAAGACCATGGCCGAGTGCGAAAAGTGTGCACACCAGCTGCATCTGCCCGTGCAATCCGGCAGTGACAGAATTCTCAAGCTCATGAACCGCAGCTATAATCGCGAAAAATACCTGCACCAGGTAGCACTGGCAAGAAGCTATATGCCCGACCTTGTTATCACGACAGACATAATCGTCGGCTTCCCCGGAGAGACCGATGAAGACTTTGAGGATACGATAAGCCTCTGCGAAGAGGTTCGCTACGACGCGATGTTCACTTTCATCTACTCGAAGCGCGTCGGCACCCCGGCCGCTTCCATGCCCGACCCCTACACACGTGAGCAGAAGCAGAAGCATTTTGATCGGCTCACCGAGGTATCGAACCGCATCTCCGGCGAGAAGCACAAGGAATACGAGGGAAAGACGCTGCGCGTGCTCGTCGACGGTGAGACCGGGCGCGACGAATATAATCTCTCGAGCCGCACAAACGGCGGCAGACTTGTCCACCTCAAGGGCGACAGCAGCCTCATAGGGAAATTCATCGACGTAAAGATCAACGCCAGCAACACCTGGGCGCTGTACGGTGAGATAGTCTGAACCACCTGAACCCCATTTTATGAAAGAGAGAAACCATCATGGCTGAGCTTACTCCCATGAAAAAGCAGTACAACGAAATAAAGCAGCAGCATCAGGACTGCCTGCTGTTCTTCCGGCTCGGTGATTTTTACGAGATGTTCGACGATGACGCAAAAATCGCCTCGCGCGAGCTCGACCTCGCACTGACGACACGCGACCGTTCCGTTGAAGATCCCGACGAGCGCACGCCGATGTGCGGAGTACCGTACCACAGCGCAGAGGCCTACATTGCGCGGCTCATCGCCAAGGGCTATAAGGTCGCTATCTGCGAGCAGACGGAGGATCCGGCGCTGGCAAAGGGGCTTGTGCAGAGAGATGTTATACGCATAATCACCCCCGGCACGGTGACTGAAAGTTCAATGCTCGAAGAAGGCAAGAGCACCTATATAGGCGCGGTGTATCTCGCTTCCCGCGAGGGAGGCGTCGCGTTCTGTGATGTGTCCACGGGCGAATTTTGCTGTGCGGCTTTTGACGGTGACGCGGTGAGCCACATCATAAACGAGCTTGGTCGCTTCGCTCCGCGTGAGGTCATCCTCTCCCCCGGTGCAAAGGAGAACGAGCATATATACGAGTTCGTCACGCGAAAGTTGGAAGCCATGCCGGAGAGCGCGTCGGAGAGTTTTGAATATCTCCCGGCATCGGTGCTGTTGTGCAGGCAGTTCGGCTTTTCGGACATTGACCAGGGTGGCCTTGACGGGCAGCCCGGCGCAGTCTGCGCGGCGGGGGCACTGCTAAGCTACATAAAAGAGACGCAGAAATTTGACATCAGTCACATAAACCGGCTCGACGTGTTCTACGGTGGGCGGTACATGGAACTTGACTGGGTCACGCGCCGCAATCTTGAGCTGACGGAATCTCTGCGCAGCGGAGAAAAGAAGGGCTCGTTGCTGTGGGTGCTGGACAAAACCAAGACTCCAATGGGCGGGCGTATGCTGCGCTCATGGGTAGAGCGGCCGCTGCTGTCGGCGGTGGCAATAAAGCGCAGGCTCACGGCAGTAAACGAGCTGTACTCAAATAATGTCGCGCGCGGAGAGCTGATGGCAGTGCTGCGCGAGATAACTGACATGCAGCGGCTTGTGGGCCGCGCGGTATACGGCACAGCCGGCGGGCGCGATCTGCGTTCGCTCTCGAACTGTGCAGCAATGCTGCCGCGGCTCAAGGAACTGCTCGCCCCGTTTGAGAGCGTAGAGCTTCGGAGCATTGCTGGGATGGACGCGCTTGATGACATGCGCGCGGAGATAGACCGCGCAATATGCGATGATCCTCCGTTTTCCGTGCGCGAGGGCGGCGTGCTGCGCACCGGCTATTCCGAAGAGGTCGACCGGCTGCGCAACATCCGCGACAACGGCGCACAAATGGTGCAGGAGCTGGAGACGCGCGAGCGCCAGCGCACCGGCGCGAAGAAGCTGAAAGTCGGCTACAACCGCGTGTTCGGCTATTATATCGATGTGCCCAATTCCGCGGGGCTTGAAAAGGTTCCGGAAGAGTATATCCGCAAGCAGACGCTCGTTTCGAGCGAGCGCTATTTCACTCCTGAGCTCAAGGAGCTTGAGACGACACTTCTGACGGCGCGCGACAGGGTAAATGAGCTGGAGTACCAGTACTTCACCGAAGTGCGCCTGAGCGTGGCAGAGAAGGTAAACCGCGTACAGGCCGCGGCAGACGCAGTAGCGCGGCTCGACGCGCTCTGCTCTCTCGCGGAGACCGCCGTGCGCAACAACTACACAATGCCCGAGGTCGACACCTCGCGCGAACTGCATATAATTCAAGGACGGCATCCGGTCGTTGAGCAATCAATGAAGGACGTGCTCTTCGTCCCGAACGATACTTACCTCAACGAGAGTGACGACCGCGCCGCGATAGTCACTGGTCCGAACATGGCCGGCAAATCTACTTACATGCGCCAGACGGCACTTATCGTGCTGATGGCGCAGATGGGTTCCTTCGTTCCGGCAAAGAGCGCGACGATTGGCATAGTTGACCGTGTCTTTACGCGCATAGGTGCGTCCGACGATCTTGCCTCCGGGCAGTCCACTTTCATGGTGGAGATGAGCGAGATGGCCTCGATTCTTGAGCACGCGACCGCCGCATCCCTGCTGATTCTCGATGAGATAGGCCGCGGCACTTCGACCTTCGACGGAATGGCAATAGCCCGCGCGGTGCTGGAATACTGCGCGGACAAGCGCAAGCTCGGGGCAAAGACGATGTTCGCCACGCACTACCACGAGCTTTCCACGCTCGAAGGTGAGATACAGGGCGTGCGCAACTACAGCATAAGTGCAAAGAAGCAGGGCGGAAATCTCGTATTCCTGCGCAAAATAGTGCGCGGCGCGGCGGACGACAGCTACGGCATAGAGGTCGCAAAGCTGGCGGGCCTGCCGGAGGCCGTGATAAGCAAGGCCAAGGGCTACCTCAAGGAGCTTGAGGCCGACGGCATAAGCGCACTGCCGAGAGCAGATACCGCGGACGACGGTCAGATAAGCTTTGCCGATGTCGGCACGGACGAGATACGCCGGATGCTCGAGAGCACCGATCTCAACACTCTTACCCCGATTGAGGCGATGAACCTGCTCTTCGAGTTGCAGAAGAAAGCGAGAGGCTGATGAACAAGAGAGCTTTACCCCCGTTTACAAGCGAAATGACAAAGCGCGAGTGTATCATGGCGCTGGCTTATATTCCGTTTCATGTTCTGCTGCTGCCGCTGCTGTTCACGTGGTCGGTATATGCGCAGCTTATGGACGAGGTAACAGCAAATGTGCTGTGCTACGCGATTGGCTTTATCTATATGCTCATCTTCGAGCTGCGTTTCCTGCGCCGCGACTTTGACCCGCTGTGCGACCATCCGCTGCGCTGCGTGCTTGAGATAATCGCAGGCTATCTGCTGATGATGGTCTGCAATTACTGCGTGAGCATAATTCTCCTCTTGGTGATTCCGGACGCTTCGAACCCAAATAACGGCACTATAATGGACATGGCAAAGATTGACATGCGCTGGATCAAAGTGATGACGGTCTTCTTCGCACCTCCTGTGGAGGAGCTTATGTTCCGCGCCGGTATATTCGGAACGCTGCGCCGCAGCAACCGCTTTGCGGCCTACGCCGTCAGCGCGCTGGTGTTTTCGCTCTATCACGTATGGAGCTTTGCGATCACCGACCCGATAAACTGGATATACATCATACAGTACATCCCGGTGTCGCTGCTGCTCGCGCGCTGCTATGAGCGCACAAACAGCATATGGTGCAGCATATTTTTCCACATGACCGTAAACGCAGTGTCGCTTCAGGCGCTGTCCATGCTGCAGGATCTGCTATGAGCGGTTACACTCTGAAAGTCATCGCCCGGATAAAGAGCGATTTCCCGACGAAGTTCGGTATTCCCCGGCAAGCCGGGATTGTCAGCGAGCTTGAGAGCCTTGTAGTTTTTGAACCGGAATACCGCAATGATGATGCGCTGCGCGGGATTGAGGATTTCAGCCACCTGTGGCTTATCTGGCAGTTTTCTGAGAATGTGCGCGAGGACTGGTCACCGACGGTGCGCCCGCCAAGGCTCGGCGGGAACACGCGGCTCGGGGTGTTTGCGACGCGCTCGCCTTTCCGCCCGAACGCACTGGGGCTGAGCTGCGTGAAGCTGCTGAGCGTCGAAAAGTGCGAGGGGCTTGGGACAGTTCTGCGTGTCGCAGGAGCCGACCTCATGGATGGCACTCCGATATACGACATAAAGCCATACATCCCATACGCTGACTGTCACCCTGAGGCAAGCGGCGGCTTCGCGCCGGACTCCGGTGCAAGGCTCACGGTAGAATACGCAGCGGGGGTACGGGAGCGCGTGCCGGAGGATAAACGCGCCGCGCTCACGGGTGTGCTCGCAAACGACCCGCGCCCGCGCTATCAGCATGACAGCAGCCGCGTCTACGCTCTTGAGTTTGCCGGGCTTGAGGTGAAATTCACGGTGGATGGGGCTGTGCTCACCGTAATATCGGCAGAAAAAACTGCGGAGAAGTGATACTTCTCCGCGTTTTTTTGCAGGAGGCGACAGAAATTGCCTCTTGATTGTTTTATTTTCTCACCGCCGCACAGTAGTCGCCGGAGATGATGACATCGAATTCTGCCGGGTCGAAGAGCTCTGCATCTGACGCCGTTCCGACATAGACAGCGGAGCTGTCCTTCGTTTCATCGATAAGCTCGGGGCTCAGAGAAATATAGTGAAACCTCTCGCTGTACGGCAGGAGGGTTTTTCCGTGATTCTCATTCGTCAGCCCTTGGAAATAGTGCGCATCCGTGCCGTCATAGAACAGTGTCAAAATTTCGCTGACATTATAATATCCTTTATATTGCAGGTCTGCGCTCACATAAATCCGGTCGGCTCCGCTGTCCTCTGCTGCCGCTATCGCGTCCTCCAGTCCCCAGAAGAAATAGTGCTTCACGCTCTCGGCGTAGGTGCCGAAGTATGTACCCGCCATAAGCGTGCCTGAAAGCAGGAGTGCACAGGCCGTCGGAACGGTCAGCTTCGGCAGCGACCTGACGGCGTAATATATTCCGAGAGCGATGAACATCAACTCCGCATAATATATAATATTGATACGGTTGACGTTTACGCCGTTCGTCACAAGCCCGACCCATATCCCGGTCAGCAGCGCAAACAGCGCAAGCCATTTGTTGTCGGCCCTCTTCTCCTTAAAGAAGCCAAACAGACCGAGCGCCGCAAATGGCATAGAGAACAGATACACCGTGCCGAAGCCGTCCATGTCGTTCCACGGAAGGTCCTTCTTCTGCAGAAGCGTAACATTCAGCAGGCTTTTGAAATTAGCTATAAGCTGCTCAAATGGTGCGTCCGAGAAGAAAAGAATATCCCCCGCGCGGACGCTGGCGGTAAAGTGCTGTATGGTAACGAAAGGCAGCTCTATTGTGTCCCAGCCGAAGAAGTTCACAGCCATGGTGAGGATGAACGGCCACGCGATGAGCAGATACACGAGCACACAGATGGCCGCGTCACGCAGTGTGACGCGCTTTTTTATCATATAAAACCCACAGACCGCGGCGAGAAACAGCGGTACGGTATAGATCGTGATGCCGTAGCAGTACATACACAGGCCAAAGAAGATCATGGATATGTACAGGAAGCGCTTTTTCTCCATCAGTCCGCGGTTGAGAAAATACAGCCCGCCCATGAAGAAATGCGGCAGAAGATTGCAGTCGAGCGCCCATCGGCTCTGCAGCAGGTGCCACGGGTTTATGGCCACGATCAGCGCAGCGATGAGCCCGGCGCGCTCGCCGAAAACATCACGCACAAAGAGCCAGAAGAACACGCCTCCGGCGATGCTGCATAACAGGGATGGGATGCGCATCGTCACAACGCTCAGGCCGAAGAGCTTCACAAACGGTACCATCAGGTATGACATGAGGCTGCTCATCTGCCCGTAGCCCCAGGCATAGAGGTGACATGGCAGCCACGTGCCGAAGCGATCCGTGCCGTAGTCGGCAAGAGCCTTGGCATCGACAGCAGCCATCGCCCCGTCCTGATTCACGCCACCAGGGATGCTCCCGAAGTCCCACACCCGCAGTGCAACGCCCGCGATGAGAATCAGCAGCAGAAGCAGGCGGTATGTGTTTTTGCTTTGCTCCCTTTCCGGCACCGCTCCCGCGGGGCATCGCAGCATGCGCACGGCGGCAGCCGCACTCATTGCCAGCGACAGAGCAAGCATTACAGAATTAAAGGTATTCATTCATTTAATTTGCGGAGCCTGCGCGTTGTCGGCGCAGGCTCCGTCTTTTCTCAGTGTTTAATCTTTCAGCACAGGTTCCCGGTCGCATACATTGCCGCGGTCAGTGCGACGACTGGCGCGGTCTCGCAGCGGAGAATGCGCTCTCCCATCGAGCAGATATGCAGCTTGCAGACGCGTGCAAGGTCGGCTTCGAACTGTGCAAAGCCACCCTCGGGCCCGGTGATGATTGCGGCAGTCGCGATATTTTTATTTGCGGAGAGGACATCATCCAGCTTCTCGCGCTCGCCCGTCTCATACATGAACAGGCCGAGGTCTTTTTTTACCGCGATATCGAGCACAGCCGTGAAGTCCCCCGCCCAGCTCACCTGCGGGATGATGCCGCGGCCGGACTGCTTTGCCGCTTCCTCGGCAATACGCTGCCAGCGCTCGAGCTTCTTCTCGGGCTTATCGGGCTTTGCAACGCAGCGCTCGCTGTCAAAGAACATAATCTCGTACGCGCCGGCTTCTACGCACTTCTGGATAATATAATCGGTCTTGTCACCCTTCGGCAGGCCGCAGAGCACAGTAACCTTGACGCTCGGCTCCGCCGGGCATGGGACGACCTCGATGACCTCGGCCTCGACCTGCTCCTTATCGGCGCTGACAAGGCGGCACTTATAGTCCGTGCCCTGCCCGTCGCAGATTATCATATTCTCGCCCGGACGCAGGCGCAGCACACGCACGTGCTCGGCGTCTCGCCCTTTCATTATCGCCATGCCGCCCAGAATATTGGTACCGGCCATGAAAAATCTCGGCATTTTCATCTCTCCTATGAGTTGATATGGAGTGCTCTCTTTGGCGTAATTATCGCATAATTTTAACTGCTTTGCAAGAGCAAGCTGTATTCTGTCGGTGTTTCTTCAAAGCGCGCCCACACAGACGGCACTCTCGCAGAAGCCGTATTCCGCGCGCAGCTTATCGCACACAGCGGAGACATCACTGCCCGGTTCGAATACACCGAACACCGCAGAGCCAGTGCCGGTCATCACCGCGCCGAGCGCGCCGTGATCGAGCAGAACGCTCTTTATATCCGCAACAGTGCGCATACGGCGGTCGTCAACGTCCTCGAAGACATTATACATACGGCGGCAGATTTGCCTGAGCTGCCCCTTCCCGATTGCATCGACAATCCCTGCCGTATCGGGATGGCAGCGCAGCTTTATCTCATCAAGCTTTTTGAACAGCTCGGGAGTGGATATCGAAAACTCGGGCTTGCATATAACGAAGCAACAATCCGGCATAGCCGGGAGGGCTTCGAGCTTCTCGCCACGCCCGGACGCCAGCGCCGTGCCGCCCCATACACAGAAAGGCACATCCGAGCCGATGCGCTCGCTCAGGCGGCGCAGCTGCTCTCGGTCAAGCGGTTCTCCGTACAGCCGGTTCATCGCACGCAGCACGGCTGCCGCGTCCGATGAGCCGCCGCCCATGCCCGCACCAACCGGGATGCGTTTGTTTATCTCAATGAGCATGCCCTGCCCGGCGTGCCCCGTCTCCTCGAGGAAACACAGTGCCGCCTTTACGGCAAGGTTGCGCTCATCGCCGGGGATAAAACGCAGGTTGCTGCGCGCACGCACGCGGTCCCCCTCATCGAGCGTGACCGTCACATCGTCGCAAAGCGAGACGGTCTGCATGACCATAAGCATATCATGGTAGCCGTCCTCCCGGCGCTCGGTAACGTCAAGGGATATATTGAGCTTGGCGTAAGCTTTTTCTTTTGTTGTCATCATTCGCTCACCCCTCAGCCCAGACTGTAAACGCGCAGCTCATAGGGGCGCGCGGTGAAGCCGTTGCCTATGACAAAGCAGCCGTCATAGTTTGCAAGCTCCAGCGTCCAATCGTCAAGCGTGATGTTCTCCGGAGCGTCAAAGCGCGTGAATTCTGAGGCAAAGCAGCATATCACCAGCAGACGCTTGCCCGCGTAGCAGCGCTCATATACGTAAAAATTCTCGTCCTTGGGTCTGTATTCTTTATACGTACCGTATAGCGCAACAGCATTGTTTTTTCTGAACGCCAGCAGACGCCGGTAGAAATTCAGGAGTGACCCGGAGTCATCCTCCTGTGCTTCGACATTTATCTGCTTATAGTTCGGGTTTACATTGAACCACGGCTCGGCAGTGCTGAAGCCGGCGTTCTCCGCATCCGACCACTGCACCGGTGTACGCGCGTTCTCGCGCGTCGAACGCTGAACGAGCTTCAGGACGGCTTTCTTCGGAAGAAGCTTCGATGCTATGCGTGCAATGTTAAAGGTCGCCACGTCCTTATACATATCGAGCCTCGGCAGGGCGATATTCGTCATGCCGATTTCCTGCCCCTGATAGATAAATGGTGTGCCGCGCTGGAGAATATACATGGCTGCAAGCATCTTCCCGCTCTCGTCATGGTACTTCTCGCTGCCGTAACGGCTGATGATGCGCGGATGGTCATGATTTTCGATATACAACGCGTTCCAGCCATGCCCTTCAAGCTTGAGCTGCCAATCCGTGAAAGACTTTTTCATCTTCACGAGATTGAATTTTGTGGGAAGGGCTTCACTGTAAATGCAGTCCGCCTCCATGTGCGAAAAAGCAATCATCTCATCGAGCACATGCTCCGGCCCCTCGGTGACATAGCTGAGCGCAACATCCGCCGTGGTCATCGGGCTTTCGCCGACGACGAAACAGTCATAATTGCTGAACACATCACGCTTGAACTCCTTGAGATATGCATGCACCTCCGGGCGGTTGGAATAATATTTCATGCCGTTTGCCGCCGGGAGCTTCGGGTACGCGTCCGGCAGGCCGGGAGCCTTGGAGATAAATGTAATAACGTCCTCGCGGAAGCCGTCTACGCCCATATCCAGCCAGAAGCGCAGGATCTTTTTGACTTCCTCGCGCACAGCGGGATTGTCCATATTGAGATCCGGCTGCTTTTTTGCGAACAAATGCAGATAAAATTCGTCTAAGTTACTGTCATACTCCCATGCGCCCCCCTCGAAAAGGCTCGTCCAGTTGTTCGGCGGCAGGAGCTTTTTCCCGTTTATCCCGCCGCGGCGGCCGGGACGCCAGAAATAATAGTCATGGTAGGGGCTGTCTTTTGATTTGCGGCTCTCCTTGAACCACGGGTGCTCATCCGAGCTATGGTTTACGACAAGATCCATGAACACCCGCAGGCCGCGCTCATGCGCGCCGTCGAGCACCTGACGGAACACGTCAAGGTTGCCGTAATCCGGGTGGATGTTCATGTAGTCGGAAATGTCGTACCCGTAATCGGCGTTCGGCGAGGGGTACAGCGGTGAGAACCATATCGCGTCCACGTTCAGGCTCTTTATATAATCCAGCTTCGACAGCACGCCCCACAGATCACCGATGCCGTCGCCGTTGCCGTCACAGAAGCTGCGCGGCCAGATATGATACACGGCCATTTCCTTATACCACGGCGTAAAAGCCATAATACCCCTCCTCTGCCGACCTGCGCGGCCGGTCGATATACACTCTGCTTACTTTATATATTAGCACATATAAAACCCGTTCTCAACAAATATATTTCTTCCCGGTATTTCCCGGGAATGAGGTATAATTAACATCTCCCATGTTGACAAAAAGCCGATTTTGTGCCATTATGCTCCCTGAATATGAACATGATTTTTTGCTTCGCGTCTTATGTTTGTGTTTGAAAGGATATGCTTCTGTTTATGAAAAAATTTCTGACTTCACTGGCCCTTGCTCTGCTGGCTGTCTTTTCGGTTCTCCCCTGCGCTTACGCCGAAGAATACGTTCCTCTGGGAAGCTACACTGCCGGTGAAATGCTCAACTGCTATATAAGCAACATCGATGCCGGGGCACAGGTCTCTTCCCTTGACCTGCCCAAAGGCTGCACGCTGGTTGATGACTACAGCGGCGGCACACGCCGCCTGCTCCTCGGCGGGACTCCGACCGTGGCCGGGCAGCACACTTTTTCCATACAGGTAAGCGGCACCGAGAACTACACCATAAACTGCTCGATAGATCTCACGCCCGCTCAGCCGAGCATCCAGACCTGCCAGGACGTCACCTGCGCGCCCGGCAGCAGCGTCCGTCTCTCCGTCAGTGCATGGACAACGGACAGCGGCAGCTTGAGCTATCAGTGGTACACCGGCGTCGGCTTCACGAGCATCCCCATCGACGGCGCAACCGACCCGGTCTATTCCCCTGACACCTCCGTCACCGGCACTACATACTATACCTGCAGCGTCACGAACACGAATAACGGTCTTTCCGTTACCGCGACGAGCGAACCGATGGTCGTCACCGTGGCAACACCGAAGGTCGTTTCCATCTCTATTGACGGCATGCCCTCAACAACGCGGTATCAGGTAGGCGACTCGCTCAATCTCAGCGGCATGCGCCTTCAGGTCAATTACGACAACGGCAACAGTGAGATTGTGTCTCAGGGCTACACCGGTTCGCCCAGTGTTTTCAATGAGGCCGGGACGCAGACCGTGACAATAAGCTACGGCGGCGCAGTGTGCTATTTCTACGTTACGGTGGAGAACAAAGAAGCCGTTGTTGACGGCATCGGCGTCGTCACCCTGCCGAAAAAAACTCAGTACAAAGTTGGCGACAATCTTGAGACCGAGGGTCTTTCCATCCGTGCCTACTCCGGTAACACGCACTTCGACATTTCTTCCGGGCTTGACTGTTCGCCCACGGTACTCAACACCGCCGGCAGCCAGACCATAACCGTCACCTACGCCGGCAAGACCTGTACCTTCACGGTAAAGGTCACCGAGGAGAAAGAAACCATCCAAACCGTGACCGTAGCAACACGCCCGACAAAGGTCGAGTACACCGTCGGTGACAGGCTCGACAGTACAGGGCTCACCATCCGCGTCGTTACCAATAAGGGGACGAAGGAAGTCACCTCCGGCTTCACCTGCACGCCCAAGGTACTCACAACTGCCGGAACTCAAACCGTGACAGTTGTATACGGACAGTACACCTGCACCTTTGACGTAACCGTCAAAACAGCGGCGTCACCGAGTCCCTCGCCGACACCCACACCTACCCCGTCGGCTTCGCCCGCGGTCTCCGCGTCCCCGTCTGTCAGCCCCGGTGCGGCATCGCCCAGTCCCTCGTCAAGCCGCCACGACAACGACAGCAACTCCGTAAACGCTGTGGTAAAGGTTGGGCTCATCGTCGCAGTACTGGCTCTGGCAGGGCTCGCAGGCTGCGTCTACGTGCTCCAGAAGAAGGGCAATGTTGACTTCCTGTCCATGTTCACGGGCAAGAACAAGCAGGACCGCGGCAAACATTGATGTGAGTTTACAACGGATGCGCCGGAAAGTTTTCCTGCGCATCCTTTTTTCTTGCGTCCAGCGGCAAGCTGTTTTATAATCAGATATCAGTACGAATGGTGGAGGCGGTGATGGCCGTGCAGCTCAAAGCAAAAAGAACGTCCGTGATACTGTGCAGGGTGTTTTGTATAATCCTCGTGTTTATCCTTGCGTATAACTGGCAGAGGATATTCTACTTAGAGTGCACTGACGGCATTATCTCCGATGTGCCGAACCATGTGAAGCTCGCCATGGGGCGCAATGATTACGGTCTGTCCTCTTATCTCATCCGCTTTCTTTACGGCGTTTTCGGCGAACACCGGGGGCAGACGCTCCTGAGCCTGTGCCTTGCGGCAAACAACGTTATCGGGCTGTTTACGGTCTGGCTGCTCGTACGCCGCCTTCTGCCGGAGCTTGATAGCAGTTTCGCGTTTCTCGCCGTCGTGCTCGCTGCGCTGTGCGGCCCGTGGATTATCCCCGGGTATCAGGCAGAAATGTACCTCGGCGTATATAACGGCAACGTTTACCACAACATGACTGTGCTCTTCAGCCGCACATTCATCCCGTTTTTTTTCCTGTTCTTCTTTGACTGCTGGGACAAGCGGCACGGCAGGATAAATTTCTTTCCGTGGCTGGGCGCGGCACTGAGCTTTCTCATAGCAACGCTCTTCAAGCCGAACTTTGCTTTCGCATTCATCCCGATGTTTGCGGTAATGCTGCTTGTGGACTTCATAAAATACCGCGCACAGTATTTCAAAAACGATGTAATCCTCGGGCTGTCCGTCGTCCCGGCAGGGCTTGCTTGCATCTGGCAGTACCTTGTCCTGTTCTCCGGCGACTTTGCGGGCACATCCTCCGGCGTTGCCTTCCGTCTGCTGCTCGGCGCGGCGGGGCTCTCAGCGTTCATAATGTACCTGCGCAGCCTGCTGCTGCCGGTATATTCGCTCGCTCTGCAAGCGCCGAAAGAGAACGAAGCGAAGCATATCTGGCTCATCGTCATCTGCGACGCCGTCGCGATTCTTGAGGCCTGCGTCCTGACCGAGACGGGCTTTCGCGCGAACGACGGCAACTTTGACTGGGGTGGGCTCGCGCTCTATCCGATACTGTTCTCCGTCTCCATTGCGCTGCTGATGCGTCTGCTGCAGGGCACGGATTGGAAACGCCGCGGCACCGCTGCCAAGGCAGTGCTCGGGATTGTCCTGCTGCTTGGTCACCTCGCGGTCGGCATATACTGTCTCTACCAAGCGCGCTATGGCGGGTACTATTGGTTCTACTTCTGAGACCCACATTTCATTAATAAAGGGCACTGCAGGGAAATCCTTGCAGTGCCCTTTTTCTGTTTTGTCGTCTTCTGCATAGCGCGCGGCACGACAAGTCCGTGGGGACACATAAAAAGCAGCGTCCGAAAACAGACGCTGCTTTTTTATGAAACGGATTATTTGCTTATCTCTTCAATGTACGCTTTCATTGCGTCGCACTTGCAGTTGTCGAAGAAGTACTTCTTGAAGCCGGGGGCGGCGACTGCCTTTGTGACAAGGTGCTCGCAATTGGTGATGCCATCCTTGGGGCCCATGTTGTCGATTGCCTTGAGGGAGGCAATCAGATCATTCATGGTAATCTCACGCACGCAGTCGAGTATCTTCTTGTTGTTCTGTTCGGGGACAACTCTGTCAGCGGGGTAGCCCTTGCCGCTGCCGAAACCGAAGAGCTTTTCAAAGGTGTATTCCCAGTTGAGCTCCATGCCCCAGCCGCAGCCCTTGGCAAACGGCATTGCGACGCAGTTGCCGTCGTTGACCTGTGCGAAAGTGTAAGCATCGACAGGATCCTCAACATGACCGCAAATCACGCCGGGGAAGCTGTTGCAGGCGAGCATCGCGCCCTCGCCGGTGCCGCAGCCGGTGATGACATAGTCAGCTGCACCGCTGTTGAGCAGGATTGCCGCGAGGATGCCGCACTGGACATAGGTCAGGGAGACATCATCGCTCGCGCTGTACATACCGTAGTTGAAAACGGTATGACCCATAGGCTCGACAACTTTCTTGAGCGCCGCTTCGATAGCCGCGTTCTTTGCGGCCTGACTGTTTTCGTTAATAAGAGCTATTTTCATGTTATTGCCTTTCCGCTGTTATTTGCTTTCCACAAACTTTTTGAGGCTCTCGGTGATGGAATCCACATCGAGACCGTATTCCTTAAGCACATCGTTGGGCTTGCCGGACTGGCCGAAGCGATCCTGCACGCCGAGCTTCACAAACGGGATAGCTACGCGGTTTCTCAGTAGGACATCGCCGATAGCGTCGCCCAGGCCGCCGATTACGGAGTGCTCTTCAACGGTGGCTATTGCTCCGCACTGAGAAGCATACTTCATAACAGCCTGCTCATCAAGAGGCTTTATAGTGTGCATATTGATAACGGCGGCGCTTATGCCCTCGGCGGCAAGCTTTTCTGCTGCCTGCAGGCATTCATCTACCATGATGCCGCAAGTGAACACTGCAACATCGGTGCCCTCTTTGAAGGTGTTGGCCTTGCCGACCTCAAATGGAATCTGCTCATCGAACACCGGTGAAGGCAGGCGCGCAAGGCGCAGGTACACCGGTCCGTCGATTTCGGCTGCGGCCTTGACTGCGCTGTAAGTCTCCTTTGCATCGCAGGGGACAATTATCGTCATGCCGGGGATAGCGCGCATAAGTGCGACATCCTCGATTGCCTGATGGCTGCCGCCGTCCTCGCCGAGGGTTATGCCGGCGTGGGTCATGCCGAACTTGACATTGAAGTGCGGGTAGGCAACGCCGTTTCTGATCTGCTCAAAGCAGCGGCCGGAGAACACTGCAAAAGTGCTGGCGAAGGGGATATAGCCCATGGTGGACAGACCTGCCGCCATGTCTATCATGTTCGCCTCGGCAATGCCGGCGTTGAAGAAACGCTCGGGGAACTTATCCGCAAAGGCTGCAGACATTGTGGCATGCGCAAGGTCTGCGTCCAGTGCCACTATCTTGTCGTTCTCCGCGCCCAGCGCGGCGAGTGCTTCGCCGTATGCCACTCGTATTGCTTTCATTTCGCCCATATTAATCCTCCAATTCCGCAAGCGCTCTTGCGCGTTCCTCGGCGTTCGGAGCCTTGCCGTGCCAGCCGACCTGATTTTCCATAAAGGATACGCCCTTGCCCTTGACCGTATGGCAGAGGATGAGCTTGGGCTTGCCTTCGCTGTCCGCATCGAGCGCCGCCATGATCTGAGCGATGTCGTTGCCGTCGGCCAGCTCTATTACCTTATAGCCGAAAGCCGCGAACTTCGCTGCGAGGTCGCCGAGCGCCATGACCTTGTCATTGGGGCCGTCTATCTGCAGTCCGTTATTGTCGACAAAGACCGTGAGGTTATCAAGCTTGTAGTTTGCCGCAGCCATGGATGCTTCCCAGACGAGGCCTTCCTGAAGCTCGCCGTCGCCGCAGACGGTATAGACCTTTATATCCTTGCCGGACAGCTTTGCGCCGATAGCCATGCCGACGGCAATGGAGATACCCTGACCGAGAGAACCGGTCGATGCATCTACGCCGGGGCACTTCTTGGCGTCGGGATGTCCCTGAAGGATGCTGTGCAGCTGGCGGAAGTTCTTCAGCTCCTCACGGGGGAAGAATCCCTTGTCCGCAAGCACCGCATACAGCGCAGGAGCCGAGTGGCCCTTGGAGAGGACAAATCTGTCTCTGTCTTCCCAGTGCGGGTTCTTCGGGTCGACGCGCATTTTGTTGTAGTACAGGCACGCAAGGATCTCAACGACGGACAGGGAGCCGCCCGGATGACCGGACGCGGCGTCAGCCGTCATGTTTATAATGTCCCTGCGGATCTGCCTGCATTTGGTTTCAAGTTCTTTGTTAGTCATACAGCAGTCTCCTTAATATTTATGCCAGAAGTGAATATGGCAGCCAGGTGACCAAGCCGGGGATATAGGTCACGAGGAACAGCGTTGCGATAAGCGGAATCAGGAACGGGAGGATTGATTTGTACAGTGTCTCCAGTCTGATCTTGTTGACGTCGGATATTACGAACAGGCACACGCCGAAAGGCGGGGTCACCTGGCCGATCATGAGGTTGAGCACGACCATGACGCCGAAGTGAACAAGGTCGAGGCCGAGGCCGTTTGCAATCGGCAGCAGCACGGGGAGCATCAGAGTGAGGATTGCGCCCGGCTCCATTATCATGCCGAGGATGAGCAGCAGGATGTTGATAACCAGCAGGACAACCGCCGGGTTGCTGCTGATACCAAGGATAACATCAGACATCTGGCGGGATACGCCTTCCATAGCCATGACATAAGTAAAGAGCGTGGAAGTACCGATGATGAAGAGCGTGTTCGCGGAGGATATTGCGGACTCCTTGAGGCACTTGAGAAAGCTCTTCCATGTGAGCGTCTTATACACAAGCAGCGCAATTACCAGAGAATACGCAACAGCAATACTGGACGCCTCAGTGGGAGTGAACCAGCCGAGCACGAAGCCGGAGAGGATAATAAGCGGAGTGATGAGGGCGAGGATAGAACCTGCAAATTGGTGCATCAAAGCTTTGAAGCTGAACGGGTGACGTTCATACTTGCGCTTTATCGCGAAATAATACACCATGACCATGAGCAGCACGCCCATGAGCAGTCCGGGAACCACGCCGCCCATGAACAGCTTATCGACGCTAACGCTCGCGACGCTGCCGTAAATGATGAGCGGAATCGACGGAGGGAAGATAGGTCCGATGACGGAGGACGCAGCAGTTATCGCGGCAGAGAACTCATCATCGTAACCGTTCTTGCGCATTGCCTCCATTTCGATGGCGCCGAGGCCGCCGGCATCAGCAACTGCAGATCCGGACATACCGGCAAAAATAACGCTCGCCACAACGTTTGCGTGGCCGAGGCCGCCCGGTATCCAACCGACAAGCTCTTTTGCGGTATCGAATATTTTTTCAGTGATCTTACCGGCGTTCATAAGGTTGCCTGCAAGGATGAAGAGCGGGACAGCAATCAGCAGGAAAGAGTCGATGCCGCTGACCATTTTCTGACCGATGACAACAAGAGGGTAGCCGAGAGAAAGGCAACCGAGAATTGCGGAGGCGCCGATGGAGATGCTTATAGGCACACCTATGATGAGCAGTACCGCAAAGGCTACAAAAAACAGAATCATGCTTTTTCCCTCCCGTCTGCGTTTTCGCCCTTGCTCGCGGCAAGAGTAACTATATGATCTGCCAGCTGCACCAGAGTTTCAAGCGCGATATATGCCCCGGCTATGCACATCGGGACATACTGGATTGTATATGCCAGCGGGAATGTGAACGTGGAATAGAAGCGGGTGCTGACATAAGGATACTGGGCGATGAACGCGATGACCATCACGACGCCCAGAAGCAGGCTGAACAGTTTGTTTACAAAATAAAGGATTTCACCGGGGACACCCTTGGCTCTGTTGACAAGGAAGTCGAGCCGCATGAGACCGCTGTCGTGGTACAGCGGAATCAGGCCGATAAATGCCATCCAGAGAAATTCAATGCCGCATATTTCAATAGTAGCTCTGTTGGAGCTGTCCAGAAGATTGCGGTTGATAAGCTCCGCAATGATGACGACCACCAGTCCGGCAATCATCAGAATGCAGATAAGCTCGGCCACTTTGGAGATAAAAGCCGATATCTTCTTTATCGTTTTCATACAAACCCCCTCTTAATTACAACAATTGCATAGGCGTTGCCTATGCAATTGTCATAATCTATGTTTCCTATGCCGATGGTTGGCAATGGATTATGTTCGTTCAGTGTGCGAGGATTTCGTCGAGCAGTTCCTGATTGAACCAAGTCTCGTTTGCGTAGCGCTGATAGTATTCGGTGCCACCGAGAGCATCCTTGAAGGACTGGATATCGGGGTCAAAATCGAATTCTACGCCTGCATCCTGAAGAACCTGGGTTGCAGTCTCGTTGTCCTGTGCAATGGTATCGAAGCTGAACTTTGCAGCAACCTTTGCCTGCTCGCTCAGTATCTGCTGGACAGCGGGATCAAGCTTGCTCCAAGTAACGCTGTTGACGGCCATGGTGCAGCCCATCCACATATAGTTAATGTTGGAGAAGTACTTGATATCATCGTAGGTGGCATTTGCAACAAGGTGGTAGGTTGCGTTGTCCTGACCTTCGGCAGTGCCGTTGGAGAGAGCAAGTGCCAGTTCAGGCAGAGCAAGTGCGACAGGAGTTGCGCCGAGAGCTTCCCAAACATCAAGGTAGAGCTGGCTGGTAGGAACACGCAGCTTCAGGCCCTTGACGTCTTCAGCACTGTGGATAGGACGGTTGGTCGTGGAGATCTGACGCATGCCGTTGTCGCCCTCTGAGAGGTAGACAAGACCGAACTGCGGGAAGTTCTCGAATATCTTCTCACCGATCTCGCCGTTGACAACTTCATAGGCTTCCTCTGCGCTGTCGAACAGGAAGGGCAGGTCGAGGATCTTTGCCGGCTCATAGAAAGAAGTGAAGCCGGAAGTACCCGCGAAGATTATGTCGATGGTACCCATACGGGTGGACTCGATGGCCTCAGCGTCGTTGCCGAGCTCGTTGGAGTGATGGACATCAAGAGTGATAGCGCCGTCGGACGCTTCGCTGACAAGACGTGCATACTCAATTATGGTCTTGGTGGGAACGGAGTTCTCGTTGCCGGGGGAATAAACAACCAGGGTAACCGGCTCGATACCGGTTTCGGCAGTTTCAGCCGCTTCCGCGGGAGCTTCGGTCTCTGTAGTTGCGGTAGTCGCAGACTGACCGCAGGCGCAGAGCGCGAACGCCATGCAAAGTGCAAGGATCATCGCTATGATTTTTTTCATTTTCTTTTCCTCCTCGATTTTTATTGTCACGTCAAATTGTATGACATCTGACACTTATTATATTCTTTGTCAGATTAATTTCAATTAGGAGTTTAAACAAAAAAGCAGCTCGCTTTTTGGCTGTTTTCACCATGCGAGCTGCTTGTGTATAGTCAGTTTTCAGTATATACCCTGATGTTGCTGGTCAGATCCTCCTCGACCATTTTCAGGTGCTCCCGCATTTCTTTCTCGGCCGACTCTCCGTCGCGCCGAAGTATTGCATCAAGGATGCGTGTGTGCGGCACGACGGCATTGCGCACGTTTTGCGGCACAGTGAAGGTTTTGCTGCGGAATGTGTGCATTCCCTGACGCAGATGCAGGTTTATCTCGTTGAGCAATGGGTTGCCGCTCTCTTTGACAATCAGGCCGTGGAAGCTTTCGTCCAGCTCGGCAATGCGGGAGGAATCCCCGTTTTTAATCGCGTTAAGAAAATCCTCATGTATCTGCCGCAGCTCACGCATGGCCTCTTCGCTGCCGTTCTCGGCCATTTTCCGCGCCGCGAGTGGTTCGAGTGCGTTGCGGATCTCAATTGAATTGCGCAGCTCCTTCTCATTCTGGACGAGCCACACGACAGGATTTGCGTCTGCAGGCACATTCTCCGCGACAAACGCGCCCCTGCCGGGTTTTATTTCAACAAGCCCCCTGGCCTGAAGCAGACGCAGCGCCTCGCGCACAGTGCCTCGCCCTACCTGCAAGGTCTGGCAGAACTCGTACTCTGTCGGCAGCTTCATTCCGGCAGTATATTTTTTGCTCTCGATCAGCTCCCGGATGCGTTCCTCCACCTGACTGACGATCGGCACTCTCGCAATTGGTTCCATACTTTTCCTCCGTACTTCTGTTTCTCACTATTATAACCATGCTTGCCCGTTTGTCAAACAATTTTGTTTTTTGCCATACAAAAAGCCCCCGGATTACACCGGGGGCGAGATATGCTATGTGATTTTTCAGAAGTCGGCGTTGCCGGTCGTACGGGGGTGGAGCTCCACATCGCGGATGTTGCTCACGCCGGTGAGGTACATGACCATGCGTTCAAAGCCAAGGCCGTAGCCCGCGTGACGGCAGCTGCCGTAACGGCGCAGGTCGAGGTACCACCAATAATCCTCTTTCTTAAGTCCCAGCTCATCCATGCGCTTTTCGAGCATATCGAGACGCTCCTCGCGCTGGCTGCCGCCGATGATTTCGCCGATGCCGGGAACAAGGCAGTCCGCCGCCGCGACGGTCTTGCCGTCGTCGTTCATACGCATATAGAAGGCCTTGATGTCCTTGGGGTAATCGGTGACAAAGATGGGCTTTTTGAACACTTCCTCAGTCAGGTAGCGCTCATGCTCGGTCTGAAGATCGATGCCCCATTCGACGGGGTACTCAAACTTCTTGCCGCTTTTCTTGAGTATCTCGACTGCTTCGGTATAGCTCACGCGGCCGAAGTCGTTGCTGACAACATTGTGCAGTCTCTCCAGCAGGCCCTTGTCGACGAAGGAGTTGAAGAACTCCATCTCCTGCGGGCAGCGCTCCATTGTGCGGTTGATGATATACTTGACCATCGCCTCGGCGGTGTCCATGTAATCGTTGAGGTCGGCAAAGGCCATCTCCGGCTCGATCATCCAGAACTCAGCGGCGTGACGCTGGGTATAGGAGACCTCGGCACGGAAGGTGGGGCCGAAGGTGTAGACATCACCGAATGCCATGGCAAAGTTCTCGGCGTTGAGCTGACCGGAGACCGTCAGGCTCGTCGGCTTGCCGAAGAAGTCCTTGCTGTCGTCAACGGTGCCGTCCTCTTTGAGAGGGAGATTATTGAGATCGAGCGTGGTGACGCGGAACATCTCGCCTGCACCCTCGCAGTCGGAGCCGGTGATGATGGGGGTGTTGACATACACGAAGCCGCGCTGCTGGAAGAACTCATGCACCGACTGTGCCGCGACGCTGCGGACACGGAATGTAGCGGAGAAGAGATTGGTGCGCGGTCTGAGGTGCTGGATTGTGCGCAGAAACTCAACGCTGTGGCGTTTCTTCTGGAGGGGGTAGTCCGGCGTGGACGTGCCCTCGACGGTAATCTCGTCGGCCTTCAGCTCAAAGGGCTGCTTTGCCTCCGGGGTGAGAACAAGCGTGCCGTGGACAATAAGGGCGGCGCCTACGTTCTGCTTTGCGATCTCTTCGTAATTATTCAGTGAGCTCCTCTCAAATACGACTTGCAGCGACTTGAAGCAGCTGCCGTCATTAAGCTCGATAAACCCGAAGTTTTTCATGTCGCGGACGGTTCTGACCCAGCCGCAGACTGTCATGCTCTGGCCGCCAAGGGCCTGGGCATCGGCAAAGATGCCGGAAATTTTCTGACGTTTCATTTGGCGCTCTTCCTTTCTTTGTGCCTGTGGGCACGCATATTTTTAAAAGCAGCACTGGTTTTTTCAAAAAACCGGCGCTGCATTATTATATATATTATGGTCGGATATTGCAAGTTTTAATTGCGTTTTCCGGAAAATCAGAAGATCATCTGCACCGGGCACTTGTAGTTTTTCAGCAGGATATCCTGATATTCGCCGCCGTCCTCGCCGTCGCGCGTCCATGACACCGGCTTGTCGAAAACAAACCTCGCCTGCTTTGTGTGGAGAATGAAGAGATTTTCGCTGTCGAAGCGCTGAGACAGCACGCTCTCGACGATCTCACCAAAGCCCGCGACACTGCCGGGGTTCTTCACCAGCACCAGTTCGCTCATCCCGTCACCGAGGCAGACCATCTCGCTCGGCAGACGGACGATGCCCGCGACCGATGTGGAGTTTGACATGCTGCCGTAGAGGAGATCCGCCTCCACGACTCCGCCGTCATACTCGATGCGAGTCTTATAGCTCTCTATCTTCCCGAGCTGCTGCGCTCCCTGAAGCACATAGGCCAGGTGACCAAGCCGCTTTTTCTGATCCTGCGGAGTGGCATAGCTCACTTCGGTGAACGCGCCGAAAGCCGCGATATAGGCAAAGTATTTATCATCCCCGAAGCCGCCAACGTCAAAGGGATGCGCCGTGCCGTGGACTATTCTGCGCGCCGCGCCCACCGTGTCGTTCTTCGGCAGGCCGAGAGTCGTTGCGACATCGTTCGCAGTGCCCATGGGCATATACCCGACAGGCGGCGGAGAATCAATCTGCATGAGTCCGGCGAGCACTTCGCTTAGGGTACCGTCCCCACCGACGCAGGCGACTGTGTCGAAGTTTGCAGCATAGCGTGCGGCAAACTCCGTTGCGTCTCCTCTGCCTGAGGTGAAAAACAGCGTCGTCCTGTACCCGC
This sequence comes from uncultured Oscillospiraceae bacterium, assembly GCA_964517445.1. Classification (GTDB taxonomy): domain Bacteria; phylum Bacillota; class Clostridia; order Oscillospirales; family Oscillospiraceae; genus Limivicinus. The sequence goes on from CAZFCH010000001.1 coordinate 62,866, forward strand.
CGAGGTCGAGCGTATGCAGCGCTTCGGCGAAATTTGCCTTATACCCGCCGCGTCCCGCCGCAGGGTTTACTATGAGCATCAGCTTCTTTTCCATGTTTCTCCTTTGCGCTATGTCATCGAATGTCCTTTTTTATTATACCAAAAAGCATCACGGTTTTACAAGACTCATAACAGCGTATGTCTGCATAGTCATAATAATCTTTTTTCTTGACATCGGTATATTTCTCATTGTATTCTATCAAATGTAAAATGCGATTAGGAGGATACAATGAAAAGAACAAGCTTCGTATCAACATCGGAGAATGCGGTTTTTAAAGGGAACCTTTATGCGTCGTCTGCGCTGGGTCTCCTTTCTGTCTTAGGTGCAATAAACACCTCTTACAGCAAAGCTTCGTTCAACAGCGCCAAGTGGAAAGGTCTGCTCGTCGGCCTTATTCCCCACGTTGCGGTTCTGCTTCTGTACTTCTTCGTCATAGGCAGAGTGCTTTATTGGCTCAGAATCGTTTATTTGTTAGTGTACCTTCCTAATTGGCTGAACATTGCCGTACAATACGTGCTTTGCTGTGGCATTGTACATTTTGTTATAAAAGCGCTGCTGAAAAAAGGAATAATCAAGCTTCCGCAGGAGACTCACTAAGCGCGTTCTGCTTATTGTTTCTCTCGCATAATAGGAAAACAGACGAACCTCCCTGCTGCGGAGGTTCGTCTGTTTTTATGTAGGATCCGGTTCATAAGTTTTCTCCAGAAAGCCCCGGCTCAGTTTTTCAGGCTGTGCAGCGGAGCGGGGATGCGCCCGCCGCGGGCGATGAACTCAGCGGCACTGCCGTCATGCAGCGGCATTATCGGCGCCGAGCCGAGAAGCCCGCCGAAATCCACCGTGTCGCCGACTGTCTTGCCCTTTGCCGGGATGATGCGCACGGCGGTGGTCTTGTTGTTCACCATGCCGATAGCGGCCTCATCGGCAATGATGGCGGAGATGGTATCAGCGCTCGTGTCGCCGGGAACAGCAATCATATCGAGCCCGACCGAGCAGACGCAGGTCATTGCTTCGAGCTTATCGATGCAGAGCATACCGTCCTCCACGGCGGAGATCATACCCGCATCCTCAGACACGGGGATAAACGCGCCGGACAGGCCGCCGACATGGCTGGACGCCATGACGCCGCCTTTTTTGACCGCGTCATTGAGAAGCGCAAGAGCGGCAGTCGTGCCGTGCGTGCCGCACTTTTCAAGCCCCATTATCTCCAGTATCTCCGCAACGCTGTCGCCGATTGCGGGAGTGGGGGCAAGAGAGAGATCGACCACGCCGAAAGGTACTCCAAGGCGGCGTGAAGCCTCCTGCGCAACAAGCTCGCCCATGCGCGTTATCTTGAAGGCGGTCTTTTTTATCGTTTCCGCCACAACATCGAAGCTCTCACCCTTGCACTGCTTGAGCGCATGGGCGACAACGCCTGGGCCGGACACGCCGACATTTATGACCGTCTCCGGTTCGCCGACGCCGTGGAATGCGCCCGCCATAAAGGGGTTATCCTCAACAGCGTTCGAGAACACGACGAGCTTTGCGCAGCCCATCGGGTCGATGTCCGCAGTCTGCTTTATTATCTTGCCCATAAGCGCGACAGCATCCATGTTTATACCCGCTCTCGTCGAGGCAAGGTTCACGCTTGAGCAAACAAGCTCCGTCTGCGTGAGCGCGTCGGGAATAGAATTAATAAGGCGCAGGTCGCTCTTCGTAAAGCCCTTGTGCGCAAGCGCCGAGAAGCCGCCGATGAAGTTTACACCCGTCTCATGCGCGGCACGGTCGAGCGTCAGCGCAACAGGGGTATAGTCCTCCTCCCGGCACGCCGCGGCGACGAGAGATATCGGGCTTACCGAAATGCGCTTGTTGACGATAGGTATGCCAAGCTCCTGCTCGATGGCGCAGCCGGTCTCGACAAGCTTTCCTGCGCAGCGGCATATCTTATCGTATATCTTCCGGCAGCACTCGTCCATGTTCTCGTTCGCGCAGTCAAGAAGGCTTATGCCCATGGTGATTGTACGCACATCGAGGTGCTGCTGGTTTATCATGTCTATTGTCTGCAGAATTTCACTGCTGTTTAAGAGATAGCTCATGGGGCACCTCAGATCCTGTGCATGGCTTCGAAGATGTCCTGCCGCTGGATGTGGATATCAAGCGTGCGCTCTTCGCCCTTCTCCTTGAGAAAACGACTCAGCTCATCAAAGGGCATGGTGCAGTCGGTAAGGTCGACGAGCATTATCATTGCAAAATACTCCTGCATCAGGGTCTGGCTGATGTCAAGTATGTTTATTTCCTTCTGGGCAAGCAGCGATGTAACATACGCGGTTATGCCCTTGCTGTCCTTCGCGAATACGCTGACTATTGCTTTCATTCTCTTCTCTCCCTGTAAGTTTTATATTAACCCGAATAGTGCTGGCACAGGTGCCTGACGCAGCATCTTTCGCACTCCGGCCTTCTTGCGATGCACACTGCCCTGCCGTGCAGAACTATGCAGTGGCAGAAGTCCGAGGAGTGCTCGGGCGGCAGTATCTTCCTCAGCTCCATCTCTATCTTCACCGGATCCTTGAGGTTATCCACAAGGCCGAGAAGATTTGAAATGCGGATACAGTGCGTGTCCACAACCGTGGAGCCGGGGATCTTGAACACATCACCGAGGATGAGGTTCGCGGTCTTGCGCCCGACACCGGGCAGAGCCGTCAGCTCCTCCATCGTGCGCGGCAGTTCTCCGCCGTATTTCTCCAGCAGCACATTCGCGCACGCGACGATATCGCGCGCCTTGGAATGATAGAAGCCGCAGGAGCGCACATATTCCTCCACCTCCGCCACATTCGCCTCGGCAAAGGCCTCGAGCGTCGGGAAGCGTTCGAACAGCGCCGGAGTTATTTTGTTCACGCGCTCATCGGTGCACTGCGCCGCAAGACGCACTGAAAACAGCAGCTCATATGCTTTGTTCCAATCGAGTGTGCAGTCCGCCAGAGGGTACTCCTCCATCAGCAGGCGCACTATCTCGTTTACCTGTTCCTGTGTTCTCACCGGCTGAGCTCTATCGTGCCGCCGCACTCGATGACCGGCAGCTCCACCTTGCTGTATGTGCCGCCGAACTGATACTGCGCCGTGAGGGGGAAGCTTGCGCTGCTGCCGGCAGGCAGAGACAGTGTGTGTACCGTGGAGGCAAGCAGAGTCTCAAGCTTCGAGTTGTTCTCCCACTTTATCGCCGGGGAGTTCGCCGAAGCATACTGATCTCCGACACTGACATTGACGGCGTTATAAAGCTCACGCACCTCTATCTGATAAGAGACGAGATAGACGTTCACCGTGACCTTGATGTTCTCCTCGTCAAGCACTGTCGCCGTCCAGTCTGCGCGGAGGTTCAGCGGTGTGCCGGTATCGGAGGTGAAGCTGCCTGAGCCGATGACCTCACCCTGTGGGATGACAGGCTGGGCAGGCTCAGGAGTCGCGGTGGGAACCGGGGTTGGCGCCTGTGTCGGCACCGGGGTTGCGGGGACAGGCGTCGCGGTCGGCGCGGTGGAGGGTGCTATTGCCGGGGTCGGCTGGGCAGACTCTGTTGCAGACGGTGTCTCAAGGCTCGGCGCCTCCGTGTTGGCATATGGGTCAACTGTCGGCGTTGCCTCGGCCTTTCTCTCGCTCTGCATATCCATAAGCAGATTGACCGCAACTGCAATAACCAGCAGAAAAACTACGATAAACAAAACTGCTTTGATTCTTCCTTTTGACATTTCGGATCACTCCTTTGTACAATGTTTTGGGAGGATAATTATAAACCATGCGCCGAAAATTGTCCATAATTCCGCGCAGTGTACACAATAATTTAATAGTAACAGTAAATCCGGTTTTACATTTCCTGCCGCCGGTGGTATAATTAAAGAACTCTTTTTGAAAGGCGGACTGCCCAGAATGTATAAACCTTTAGCGGACGAGATCCGCCCTGCGTCGCTTGATGATGTCGTCGGTCAGAAGCATATTTTAGGCAAAGACGGTATGCTCCGCCGCATTGTTGAGAGCGGGCAGATACCGAACATGATATTCTACGGCCCCTCCGGGACAGGCAAGACCACCGTCGCGCGCATCATCGCACAGCGCACCAACCGTTCGCTGCGCAAGCTCAACGCAACGACCGCTGGCATCGCCGATATAAAAAAGATCACCGACGAGCTTGACACCTTCCTCGCTCCCGGCGGTGTGCTGCTCTATCTCGATGAGATACAGTATTTTAATAAGAAGCAGCAGCAATCGCTGCTGGAGTTTATTGAGGACGGGCGCATCACGCTTATCGCCTCCACAACCGAGAACCCCTATTTCTGTGTCTTCAACGCTATCCTCAGCCGCTCGACGGTGTTTGAGTTCAAGCCCGTTGCCGCTGAGGATGTAAAGCAGGCGGTTTCCCGCGCGGTGGACATTATGAACGCACGACGGGATACCCCGCTCACGCTTGCTGACGGCGCTGCCGAACGCATCTCTTCCGCCTGCGGTGGGGACGTGCGCAAGGCAATAAACTCGGTCGAGCTGCTCTTCTCCGCCGCTGGAGAACGCAGCATCATCACCGCCGAGGACGCCGCCGCGATAACCCAGCGCAGCGCCATGCGCTATGACCGCGACGGAGACGATCATTTTGACATACTCTCCGCGCTCATGAAATCGCTGCGCGGCTCCGACCCGGACGCAGCGCTGCATTACCTTGCACGCCTCCTCGAGGTCGGCGACCTTGTCGGTGCTTGCCGGCGCATCCTCTGCTCGGCGAGCGAGGACATTGGCCTTGCCTATCCGCTGGCCGTGCCGATTGTCAAGGCTTGTGTGGACTCCGCGCTTCAGCTCGGTCTGCCCGAGGCGAGGCTCCCGTTGGCCGAGGCCTGCATCCTGCTTGCGACCTCGCCGAAGTCGAACTCTGCGTGCATGGGCATTGATGCCGCGCTCGCCGACATCCGCGCCGGGCGTACCGGCAGCATCCCGCGCGAGCTTCAGAATGTCCACGCCGACGGCGCGGGCTTCGAGCGTGAGCAGGGCTACAAGTACCCGCACAGCTACCCCGGCCACTGGGTGCGTCAGCAGTATCTGCCCTATGAGCTGCGCGGCGCGCACTACTATGATTACGGTGACAACAAGACCGAACAGGCCGCGAAGCGCTATTGGGAGGAGATCAAGAAATAATGGACATTCAGGTCGGCGATATCCTCACAATGAAAAAAGCCCACCCCTGCGGCAGCAAGCAATGGCAGGTGCTGCGTACCGGGGCGGACTTTAAGCTGCGCTGCTGCGGCTGCGGTCATGAGCTTATGGGCGCCCGCAGTAAGTTTGAAAAGAACATCCGGCAGGTGCAGCGTTGAACTGGGTCTATATTCTCCGCTGCGGCGACGGCTCACTTTACACCGGCTGGACAAACGACCTCGACGCGCGTGTCGCGCTGCATACGGCCGGTAAAGGCTGCAAATATACGCGCTCGCATCTGCCGGTGGAGCTTGTCTACTCCGAGGAATACTCCAGTGAGCATGACGCACGCAGCCGCGAATGGCACATCAAGCGCCTCACCCGCAAAGAAAAACTATCACTCATCGAGCGAAAGGAAACCCCTCCCGATGTCCAGAAGATATGAACTTGATCTGTGCAGAATAACGGCCTGCATAATGGTTATCATTATCCATGCCGGCTCTGCGCTATATCACAGCTGCCCGCTGTATGAACCGGCCTTTGTTCCGCTCTGCTTCATCAGCACCGCCGTGCGCGGCAGTGTTCCTGTCTTTTTCATGCTGACAGGGCTGCTGATGCTCTCGCGCGAAAGGCTCGACCTCAGGCACTTTTTCAAGCGGCATATTCTCCGCCTTGCGGGGCTGTTTCTCCTGTGGTCGGTGCTCTATGCTCTTGGCAGCCGCGTCGCGTCCGGCAGCTTCGGCAGTGCCTATGACTTTTTCTATTCCGTTATGACCGGGCACTACCATATGTGGTTCATTTCTGCGATGATAACCTGCTGCCTCTTCGTCCCGATACTGCACGCGGCCATACACGGCGCAAAGCTCAACACGCGCTGGCTCCTCGGTGTGTTCCTGTTTCTCGTCCTGCTGATGCAGAACTGCAATCTCACACCGGACCCGGCGTATATCCTCAACCGTTTTACGCTGAATTTTAGCTTTGACTATTTGCCGTATCTGCTTTATATTATATGGGGCTGGTACTTAGGCCAACGAGAATACGGTCGGCGGACGCTTTGGCTCGCGCCGCTCGTCTTTCTGCTGACCGCTGCGCTCACTACCGTCGGGAATGTCTGGTACTCTGAGTACCGCGGCTATGCCGACGGATGGCTGTTCAGCTATTTTTCCCTGTCGAACTTCATCATGGCAAGCGCGATGTTCTGCTTCTTCCTCGCTCTCAGAGGTCGCGACTTCAAGCATGGGGAGCTTATTCATCGGCTCTCCGACTGTACCCTTGGTGTCTACCTGCTGCATCCGCTTATGCTCAATGTGCTTGAGCGCTTCGGTGCTGCCGTCAACCTTGAGCACGCCGTCGTCTCTCTGCTGGGCGTCGCGGTGCTTTGCGCCGTTCTGTGCTTTGCCGTGAGCTATATTGCAAAAAAGATACCTATTATCAGAAATCTGCTTTAGAAATAATTTTCCCCCGCGCAATCGTATATACGTTTCCTTCCGAGGTTTAGAAATGAAAAAGATACTCAAACTGATTTGCATCTTGCTGCTGTGCGGCATACTTTCCATTACCGTAAAGCTCCGGATTGATTCTCCCGAGCAGCCTGTTGAAAGCGCCGAACCCACTGTCACAACGCTCAATGTTTCGCCCACGCCCACCCCGTCGCCGACTCCCGTACCGACGCCTACGCCGACTCCGACACCCGAGACCTATACGCTCTCCGTCATCGGGGACTGCACGCTCTGGTCGAACGCAAACTATGCCCAGCATCCCGCGGGCTACGCCGGCGTTATAAACGGTGACTATTACTATCCGTTCTCGAACACCATTCAGTATTTCGAGAATGACGATTTTACCATCGCAAACTTTGAGTGCATCCTCTCCGACAAGAACCTCACCTATGACTACACGCAGGTCTACTTCCCGTTCATCGCGCCGACCGAGTATGCCAATATCATAATCGACGGCGGCGTCGACTTTGTCACCACGGCGAACAATCATATTATGGACTGCTATGAAGCCGGTGAGACCAGCACCTATGAAACCCTCGAGGCCTACGGCATCTCCTACGGCAAGGAGGGGCAGGCTCAGCTCTATACCACCGACAGCGGTCTCGTCATCGGCGTCTACTGTTCCGGCAAGGATCTCGCCCCGAATAAAGATAAAGCGCTCAACGCAATTCAGCAGCTTATTGACGATGGCGCAGAGTATATAATCTGTGCCTTCCACTGGGGACAGGAGCTCTACTATGAGCCGAACCAGGCGCAGATTGAACTCGCCCATGCCTGCATCGACGCAGGAGCCGACCTCATCTATGGCAGCCACACTCATTGTCTCCAGCCCATTGAGGAATACGACGACGGTCTGATTCTCTACAGCATGGGCAACTGGACCTTCGGCGGCAGCACCATGCCGAGCGATCCTGACACAGCTATTGTTCAGGTCGAGCTGACAAGGAACGACGACGGCAGCGTGTCCCGCACAGGCATTGACGTCATTCCCTGCTGCGTCAGCAGCAAAATCGACGCTGCGATGGCAAATGAGCAGAATTACAACGATTATAAGCCGACTCCGTATGAGGAAGGTTCCGAGGCTTATAACCGCGTCCTGAGCAAGCTCTCCGGCGAGTATGAGGCCACCTCTCAGGGTGCCGATTATTCAAGCTGGCTCGCCAGCCGTGAGGGCGGCTGAAAAATCAAATAGGAATATTTCGAAAAGAGGAAACCGGCAGTGAGCGGTTTCTTCTTTTTTCACTTTTCGTCAGCAGTTATGAATTAAGCATTGACCTTTGAATGCGCTGTATGTTAATATATATATATATATATATTAACAGAAATAAAGACGTCATTCGGAGGAATCCCGCATGGAAGAAATGTTCTTTTGCCCCAGCTGCATGGGAAAGTCCGCGCCGGTGGACGGGAAGTGCCCCGTCTGCGGCTGTGATGTAAATATCCAAAACGCATCGCATCAGCTGCCGGTCAACACTATTCTGAGCGGCAGGTATGTTATCGGCAAAGTGCTTGGCGCCGGCGGCTTCGGCATCACGTATATCGGATATGACCTGAAGCTTGACAGTAAGGTTGCCGTCAAGGAGTATTACCCCAGCGGCGCTGCCAACCGCAGCTCGTCTCTTACAGTGCTTCCGACGACTGCTGTAAAAGGGAATCCGTTCGAGCTCGGCAAAGACCGTTTCCTGAAAGAGGCCAAGACTCTCTCTGGATTTGTCGGTGAAGGCAACATCGTCGCCCTGCGTGATTACTTTGAAGAGAACGGCACGGCATATATTGTCATGGAGTATCTTGAGGGAGAGGATCTTTCGCACTACGCCAAAAAGCACGGGAACTTTACGCTCGACGAAGCTCTCAATCTGCTCGAGCCTGCGATGCTGGCACTCGATAAAGTGCATAAGAAAGGCCTCATCCACCGTGACATAAGCCCCTCGAACATCATGGTGATGAGCGACGGGCGCGTAA
>CAZFCH010000002.1:0-9313 GCA_964517445.1 uncultured Oscillospiraceae bacterium
GTTCTATGTGAAGCTCAACCGGGATATTTACGAGACGATGTACACCATGTTCTCCTACGGGCAGACCATCGACCCCGTTACAGTGCTTGACCAGATGAAGGTCAGGGGCGTGTATCAGGAGAATAATGATGCATACGTCGCCGAGGTCATGCGCGTCACGCCGACTGCGGCAAACGTCATGGAGTATGCCGCGATAGTGCGCGACCGTGCGCTGCTGCGCCGTCTCGGCGAAGCGGCCGACGAGATAAACAGCATGGTCTACGAGGGCTCCGGCGAAGCGGAGACGATGCTCGAAGCCGCGGAGCGGCGCATATACGCGCTGCGTCAGGGGCGCAACGTCGGCGGACTTATGCCGGTGTCTGCGGTCGTGCAGACAGTTTTTGACGAGCTGTCCGAGGCTGCGTCCTCCGGAAACCAGATTCCGGGTATCTCGACCGGCCTTCCCGACCTGGATCGGGTGACCCTCGGTCTCAACAAATCCGAGCTTATTCTGGTGGCCGCCCGACCCGGTATGGGCAAAACGAGCATCGCGCTGAACATGGCGCTCAACGCCGCCATGAGCCAGCACAAGACCGTCGCCATTTTCTCACTCGAAATGTCGAGAGAGCAGCTTGTCATGAGGCTGCTGTCGCGTGCGGCGCTGATACCGTCGCAGAACCTGCTGACAGGTCAGCTCACCGAACAGCAGTGGCGCGACATATCCGAAGCCGCGCAGGCGCTCAGCCAGACCGACATACGCATTGACGACAACCCGACGCTTACGGTGTCGGACATGAACGCTCAGTGCCGCCGAGTGCCCAACCTCGACCTTGTGGTCATTGACTACCTCCAGCTGATGCAGTCCGCCGGCAGCGGACACAGCTGGTCGAATGAGAGCCGCACTCAGGCTGTCAGCGATATAAGCCGTATGCTGAAGATTATGGCCAAGGAACTCAATGTCCCGGTCATCTGTCTGTCGCAGCTGTCGCGTGCCAACGAATCGCGTCAGGATAAGCGCCCTATGCTCTCTGACCTGCGTGAATCCGGCGCTATCGAGCAGGATGCCGACGTCGTCATAGGCCTGTACCGCGACGGTTATTATAACAAAGAAAGCGAAAACCCGAATCTTGCCGAGGCTATCATACTCAAGAACCGCAAAGGCCAGACCGGTACGGTGGAGCTGTCGTGGCTGCCTGAGTACACAAGCTTCAGCTCGATAGAAAAGCGCCGCGAAGATGACTATTAAGCTTGACGTGTCGGCACTTGCCGGGGAGCGCGTACTGTGCGCGGTGTCCGGCGGCGCGGACTCCATGTGCCTGCTGCACCTGCTCTGCGCAAGCGGCGCGGACGTTGTTGCCGCGCACTATGAGCACGGCATCCGCGGTGAGGAATCCCGGCGTGACGCACGCTTTGTAGAAAACTGGTGCGCGGAGCGGGGAATTAAATGCGTTGTCGGTCACGGGGATGTGCCGGGCTATGCTCAGGCGCACGGACTCGGTACCGAGGACGCGGCACGGCGGCTGCGCTATGAATTTCTGCAAAGCACGGCGCAGGAGCACGGCTGCGGGCTTATTGCCACGGCACACAATGCCGACGATAACGCCGAGACGCTCATTTTTAACTTAACTCGCGGCAGCGGTGCGCTCGGTCTGCGCGGCATCCCTGCACGGAGGGACAACATCATCCGTCCGCTGCTGGGCGTGAGCCGTGCGCAGATAGAGAAGTACAATGCCGAAAACGGCATTGAGCACATCGAGGACAGTACGAACAGCAGCGACGATTACAGCCGCAACCTCATCCGGCACAAGGTAATGCCCGTGCTGCGGCAGATAAACCCGGCACTCTCCGATGCTGCCGGGCGCACGGCGGAGCTGCTGGGACGGGATGAGGACTGCCTTTCTTCCATCGCATCCGGCTTCATTGAAAAGAACCTCCGCGGCGGGAGTCTTCCGGCAAAGGAACTGTGCGCGCTGCACCCGGCGATAGCTTCGCGCGTGCTGCGGCAGCTTCTCGGCACAGGGCTCACGATGGAGCAGACCGACGCTGCGCTCAGACTGTGCAGGGGCACCGGGGTGCGGAGCCTCGATATCACAGGCCGCCGGCTCGTGTGCGATCAGGGGAGACTGTATCTTTCGGCAACGGAGAGCGTCATGATTCCGGAGCGCGCAGTGATCCCCGGAACGGTGATGGATCTGCCCGAAGCGGGACTGCGCATGAGCACGGAATTCACAGAATACCGGGAAGAAATTAACGGCTTGTTCAAGACTTGTTACATCAAATATGAGAATATTAGCTCTGCTGTAACTTGTACCGGAAGGCGCCCGGGCGACCGAATGAGACCGCTTGGCCGCGGCTGCACGAAGAGCCTGAAGAGCCTGTTTATGGAGGCGGGCTTCAGCCAAAAGCAGAGAGATACCGCCCCGGTTCTGCGGGATGATAAAGGGATACTTGCCGTCTGCGGCATCGCCGTTGACGAGCGCGCCGCCCCAAAGCCGGGCGACAAGGTGCTGAAGATAAGCTTCAGCAAAATATAAGCCTCAAGCCGCACAGCGGCATTGGACAAATAGAAGACAAATAGAAAAAGAGAAAAACGGGAGAAATATTCAATGCACGAGGATATTGAAAGAATTCTGATCAGCGAGGATGAAATCAAGGCACACGTGGCCGAGACCGGTGCGAAGATAACCCGTGACTTTGCGGGCAAGGATCCGATATTTGTGGGCGTGCTCAAGGGCTGCTTCATTTTTATGGCCGATCTCATGCGCTATGTGAACATTCCGTGTTCGATGGACTTTATGGCTGTTTCGTCCTACAGCGGCACAAGCTCCACGGGAGCGGTCAAGATAAACAAAGACCTGAGCGAGGACATTGAGGGGCGTCACCTTATCATAGTCGAGGACATCCTCGATTCCGGAGTCACGCTCAGCTACCTCAAGAACTATCTCATGGTCAGAAAGCCTGCGTCGATATCCATTGTCACGCTCATGGATAAGCCTGCCAGACGCAAGGCGGATGTCTATGCCGATTACTCCTGCTTTGAGGTGCCGGATGCATTCGTTGTCGGCTACGGGCTCGACTATGACGAGCGCTACCGCAACCTGCCGTATATCGGCGTGCTCAAGCCGGAGATATACTCCTGAGTATTTATATTGTATTTTCCATCGTATAAGAAGGATGTGACATATACTTGAAACCTAACCGAAACCGCGCCCGGGATCTGGGATTCTACGTGCTGCTCATCGTAATAATGATGGCAGTTATCTTCACGATGACCGGGGAGAAGGACACCAACGAGATAAAGAACTACTCCGACCTCGTCGATCTCTTCACCGAGGAGAAGGTGCAGTCGTTCAGAACCGAGGGCAGCACCATTATCCTTGAAGTCAGGACGGGTGACGCCATAGCTCCCACGGAGGAAATGAGCTACGACCTCTACAGCTTCAGTGTGTTCTATGAGGACTTCAAGGACATCATAAAGTCCCAGTACGAGTCCGGCGTCCTCGAAGAGTACGACTATGACGAGGGCTTCGTAGCACCGTGGTGGGCAAGCATGATACCTTATGTGCTTGTCATGGTCGGCGTAATGGCGCTGTGGTACGTGATGATGAACAAGGCCGGCGGCGGAGCGGGCGGCATTGCCAAGTTCTCCAAGGCACGCACCCGTCTCGGCAGCGACGAGAAGAACAAAAAGACCTTTGCCGATGTCGCCGGATGCGATGAGGAGAAGGAAGAGCTGTCCGAGATCGTCGACTTTCTCAAGAACCCCAAGGCCTATACCTCGATGGGCGCGCGCATACCCAAGGGTGTGCTGCTCGTCGGCCCTCCGGGAACCGGTAAGACCCTGCTTGCAAAGGCTGTCGCGGGCGAAGCCGGCGTGCAGTTCCTGTCCATTTCGGGCTCTGACTTTGTCGAGCTTTATGTCGGCGTAGGCGCGGGTCGTGTGCGCGACCTGTTTGAGCAGGCGAAGAAGGCCGCCCCGGCGATTATCTTTATCGATGAGATCGATGCTGTCGGCCGCCAGAGAGGCAGCGGCCTCGGCGGCGGACACGATGAGCGCGAGCAGACGCTCAACCAGCTGCTCGTTGAGATGGACGGCTTCGGCAACAACGAGGGCGTCATAGTAATGGCGGCGACGAACCGCGCGGATATCCTTGATAACGCGCTGCTGCGTCCCGGCCGCTTTGACCGTCAGGTGTATGTCGGCCTGCCCGATATCCGCGGACGCGAGGCGATACTGAAGATCCACGCCAGAGACAAGCAGCTGGCGGAGGACGTCGACCTCAACTCCATCGCAAAGGGTACTCCCGGCTTTTCCGGCGCCGATCTTGAGAACCTCATGAACGAGGCTGCACTCCTTGCAGTGCGCCGCCGCCACCGCTTCATCAACATGGAGGATGTGGACGAGGCCATACTCAAGGTGCAGATGGGCCCGGAGAAGAAGAGCCGCAAGATGAGCGAGAAGGCCAGACGCCTCACCGCTTACCACGAATCCGGTCACGCCGTCGCGGCGCACTATCTGCCGCACGTCGACCCGGTGCACTATATCACCATTATCCCGCGCGGCATGGCAGGCGGCTTTACGCTGATGCGCCCGCAGGACGATCTTGAGAACTTCAAGTCCCAGTCCGAGATGTTCGAGAACATCGTCATGGCTCTCGGCGGAAGAATGGCCGAGAAGCTGTTCCTTGATGACATCTCCACCGGCGCATCCGGGGACATTCATCAGGCTACCTCCATCGCACGCGACATGGTCACGCGCTACGGCATGAGCGACAGGCTCGGACCTATATCCTTCGACAGCTCCGGCCATTCAATCTTCATCGGCCGCGACTTCGGTCAGACCAAGAGCTACTCCGAGGAGACAGCCGGCATCATCGATGAAGAGGTCAAGGCAATCTTTGACAAGGCCGCTGCCGAGTGCGAGCGCATCCTTACCGAGCACGCCGACCAGCTGCGCGCCATTGCCGAGTACCTGCTGGTACACGAGACGATGGAAGCTGAGGAGTTCAATTACTACTTCGAGCACGGCGAGTTTATGCCTATGGCTCCGCAGGAGGCACGCAAGGTCAGGGAGGACACAACCATCGAGCGCCCCGCACGTAAGATATCCATGACCGACGGCTATGCCGAGGAGAAGAAGCAGGAATCCGAAACGCAGCCCGAGGCTTCCGGCGATGATAAGCCAGAAGAGCCGAGCAGCGAAGAAAGCAAAGAATAACAGAATGATAAACACAGGCGCGGCAGATTTAAGCCGCGCCTGTGTTTCTGCGTCTTGACAAGCACAAATTCATAAAAAGTTCACCAACCGGAGCTTGCCATAAGAAAAGAGGAGGAATATACTACCGGTTCGTGAAAAAGTATGGAAAGAAGAATGAAAATGAAAAAGAGCGGCATAGATATGTTGCATGGCCCGATATGGAACAAGATCCCGCTGTTCGCGCTGCCTGTCGCGGCAACGGCGATACTCGGGCAGTTGTTTAATGCATCCGATCTTGCGGTTGTCGGCAACTTTGCAGGCGAGGCGCGCACGGCGGCAGTTGCCGCGGTGGGCGCGAACAGCTCAATTGTGAGCCTTGTGGTGAATCTTTTTACCGGCGTTGCCCTTGGCGCGAACGTCGTTATTGCGGGAGCCATCGGACGAGAGGATACTGACGCTGCGCAGCGCGCGGTACACACGGCGCTGCTGTTTGCCGTCTTAGGCGGCTTTGTGATAGCACTGTTGGGTGAGCTCGCGTCGGAGCCGCTGCTGCGCATGATGAGTGTGCCGGATGAAGTGCTCCCACTTGCACTGCTGTATCTGCGGATATACCTGCTCGGCATGCCGGTCATCCTGCTTTATAACTTTGAGGCGGCAATATTCAGAAGCATCGGCGACACGAAGGTGCCGCTTGCGACGCTCGCAATATCCGGCGTCATCAACGTGATACTGAATCTGTTTTTTGTCATCGTGCTGGACATGACGGTGGACGGCGTCGCGATTGCGACGGTGATATCGAATGCTATAAGCGCGGTAATCCTGTTCTTCCGCCTGAGAAAAGCAAACGACTATATCCGTCTTGATATGTCCAAGCTGCGTATAAATATTAGAAGCCTCAGACATATTCTGCGCATCGGTCTGCCGGCAGGCGTGCAGAGCGCAGTATTTTCGATATCGAACATGGTCATTCAGTCGGCCATCAACAGTCTTGGTACCGTAGTTATGGCGGCATCAAGCGCGGCATGGAACATGGAGGTCATCACCTTCAATGTTCTTGACTCCTTCAGTCAGGCCTGCACGACCTTCGTCGGTCAGAACTACGGCGCCGGCCAGCTTGAGCGCTGCAAAAAGACGCTGCTGCTGTCCATGCTGGAGGGCTTTATCGCGCTTGGCATAGCAATATCGCTCATCCTGTATTTCGGGCATCCGCTGCTTGCGCTCTTTAATAATGACCCGGAGGTCATTGAGCTTGGCTATACGCGCATGAGGCTGGTACTTTTGGCGCATGTCTTCAGCCTGCTGTATAACACGATGTCCGGCTATCTGCGCGGCTTCGGCATCTCGCTGACTCCGGCCGTACTGACGATGCTCGGTGTGTGCGGAATAAGAATAGTGTGGGTCAAGACGGTTTTTGCCAGCGTACAGACCTTCCGCTCTGTTATGATTGTCTACCCGATAAGCCTTGCAGCGACCGCATTTATGATTTTCATCGCGCTTATCTGCTATAAGCCATCACGCAGATTTGCGCCCAAGACTGCGGCGGAGAACGGATGACGCAACATTTTTGCGAAAACGGCTTGAGAGTATGGGCGGCATCTGCTATAATCAGTACATTATATAGCCTTTAAGGAGATGCAGAATATATGAAGCTTGGCATAGCGGGTCTGCCCAATGTCGGCAAGACCACACTGTTTAACGCCCTCACCGGCTCCAATGCCGAGACGAGCGCATACGCGATGGCAGGGGCAAAGCCCAATATCGGCACGGCAAAGGTGCCCGACGAGCGCCTTGACTGGCTCGCAGAGTACTACCACCCGAAAAAGTACACCCCGGCGACGATAGAGTTCGTCGACGTCGCGGGCGTGAATGTCGGTACAGGCAAGAGCAACGAGGTCTTTCAGGCAATCCGCCAGACCGATGCACTGGTGCATGTCGTGCGCTGCTTTGATAATGACGAGATTTTCCTTGAACCCGCCGATGCGAAGCGCGACGCCGAGGCCTTTGACCTTGAGCTGATCCTTGCGGATATCGAGATAGTAGAGCGCCGTCTTGAGCGCGCAAAGAAGAACGCAAAGAGCGGCGACAAGAAATATAAGCGCGAGTGCGAGATGTGCGAAGCGCTTATTGCTCACCTCACCGATGAGAAGCCCGCGCGCAGTTTTGAGTTCACCGAGGAGGACAGCGACATCCTCGTGGACGGCGGTCTGCTGACCGTAAAGCCCGTTATCTATGCTGCAAACCTCGACGAGGACGGCATGATGAACCTTGACACCAATGCAAACTTCGCCGCTCTCAAGAAGATTGCGGATGAACAGGGCGCGGCGGTGCTGCCTGTCGCGGCGAAGTTCGAGGAGGACATTGCCGGGATGGAGCCGGACGAGGCTGAAATGTTCATGGCTGACCTCGGTCTGACCGAGACGGGACTTGACCGCCTTATCAAGACCTCCTATGACCTGCTGGGCTACATTTCATTCCTCACTGCAGGAGAAGACGATGTCCACGCATGGACCATAACGCGCGGCACTAAGGCCCCGAAGGCTGCCGGCAAGGTACACAGCGATATAGAGCGCGGCTTCATCCGTGCTGAGATAGTCGCCTTTGATGACCTCAAGGCATGCGGCAGCATGGCTGCGGCTAAGGAAAAGGGACTGCTCCGCCTTGAAGGCAAGGACTATGTCATGCAGGACGGGGACATTACCAACTTCAGATTCAATATTTAATTAAGGATTGGAGCTCGGAAAGCTCAGTATGTTCTGGTTAGAAATCATAGGTGTTATCGCCTTCGGCATATGCGGCGCGATGGCCGCGATGGAGAGGGGAGCAGATCTCTTCGGCGTGCTGTTTCTCGCAGTCATAACGGCGCTTGGCGGCGGCGTTATAAGAGATGTGCTGCTCGGCTGGTTCCCACCGCGCATGTTCACAAGCTATGCGTATGTGGCGATTGCCGTGGGCAGTGCGCTGCTGGTGTTCCTTGATGCGTGCATCCGCCGAGAGCATTACCGGCAGAACCGCGATAAGCTCGATAGTGTCGTGAACGTGTTCGATGCGCTCGGACTGGGCGTGTTCACGGTCTCCGGCGTGCAGATGGCCATAGACCAGTACGGAATGGGCAACCCGTTTCTGCTGGTGCTCATGGGCATGACGACCGGCGTCGGCGGCGGCATGCTGCGCGACGTGCTTATCGACGCGATGCCAAAGGTGCTGCGCAAGAGAATATATGCAGTAGCGTCCATCGTTGGCGCGATAGGTTACTATCTGCTGCTGCGCTTCGGCGTGAATCAGATGCTCAGCGCTGCGCTGATGACAGCACTCATAATGGGACTGCGCATCTTAGCGACAGTCTTCAAGTGGAATCTTCCGCAGGCAAGGCTATGAAGGAAAAGTATTTTGATATAGTCGGCAGCGGATACAGCGTGAAATGCAAGCTGTACTGCGCCGATGCTAATGCGATAAAAAAGCTTATAATCTCCTGCCACGGCTTCGGCGGCAGTAAGGAGAACGCGGCGGCAAAGCGTGTGGCGGAGCGTATACTTCCGACCCACAAGGATGCTGCACTGCTGACTTTCGACTGGCCGTGCCACGGGGAGGACGTAAAGCCCCGCTTTACCCTCGCCGACTGCGACACGTACATGACGGCGGTGCTGGAGTATGCCCGAGAAACATACTCGCCGGAGAGCATCAGCTTCAACGCAACGAGCTTCGGCGGTTACGCGGCGCTCAAGTATATGCACGAGCACGGCAACCCATTTGAAAGTATCGTGCTGCGCTGCCCAGCGGTGAACCTGCATGAGATATTCACAGAGCTGTACCTGACGGAGAATGACCTTGACAAGCTTCGCAAGGGAAAGGACGCAATCGTCGGCTTCGAGAAGAAGATGAAGATCAACAGCCAGTTTATAGAATCCCTTGCCGAGAATGATATCATGCAGTACGACTTCTCCACATTTGCCGACAGCATGCTCATCATGCACGGCACACGGGACGAGACTGTGCCGATAGACGCGGTGCGCCGCTTCGCAGAGAAGAACGACATCATGCTCATCGAGATAAACGGAGCGGATCATATGTTCAAGGATCCCGCGCGCATGAGCGAGTATGTCAATAACACCGTTGATTTCATATTCGGATAATTAAAAC
>CAZFCH010000002.1:9413-44863 GCA_964517445.1 uncultured Oscillospiraceae bacterium
TGTTAAGTGTACATCTCGTCTTCGAGCATTGCTGCGGGATCGGAGAAATGCTCCTTTGTGAGCTTCGCCACAACACCGGAAAGTGCGAACAGACCGACGAAGTTCGGGATGGCCATGAGACCGTTGAAGGTATCGGCGATGTTCCAGACAATGTCTATCGGGGAGACGCAGCCAATAACGATGACGACAGCAAAGGCCGCCTGATAGTACTTGATTGCCTTGATGCCGAACAGATACTGTGCGCAGCGGCTGCCGTAGAGCGCCCAGCCGAGGACGGTCGAGAAAGCGAAGAGGATAAGCGAGATGGCCACAAAGAGCGCCGCGAGTTTGTCGCCGAATATCGTTGCGACGGCGGCAGTGATGAGCTCGGAGCCGGGCTTCACGCCGAAGTTGATATCGACGCCGCTGCATATTATCGTGAGCGCCGTCATGCTGCAGATGACGATAGTGTCAACAAAGACCTCGAATATGCCGTAAAGCCCCTGATGCACTGCCGAGGGGGTTTCCGCTGCGGCATGCGCAATAGCTGCAGAGCCGAGGCCGGCTTCGTTCGAGAACGCGCTGCGGCGGAGACCCCAGACGAGCGCTTCCTTGAGCGCGATGCCAGAGGCTGCACCGAGGACGGCGCGCGGACTGAATGCAGCGGTGAATATTTTTGCGAACGCACTGCCGATGTTGCCGGCGTGGCAGAAGATGACGCCGAGGCAGACGAGCACGTAGAACACGCTCATGATCGGAACAAGCTTTTCTGCGACCTTGCCGATGCGCTTGATGCCGCCGAGCAGGATCAGAGCGACAAGTGCCGCGAGAGACAGACCGACGACCCAGTGGATAACAGTGATGCCGCTGTCGCTTATCGTGAAGAAGGCGGTGATGGCGTTCGTGATGGAGCCGGTGATAGCATTAACCTGACTCATGTTGCCGATGCCGAAGCAGGCAATGCCGGCGAGAGCCGCGTACACTATGGCAAGCCATTTCCACTTCGGACCGATGCCGGCGATGTAATACATCGGGCCGCCGACCCAGTCGCCCTTTTCGTCACGCTGACGGTACTGGATGGAAAGCACAACCTCGGAGTACTTTATGACCATGCCGAGCAGCGCAGCGACCCACAGCCAGAATACTGCGCCGTAGCCGCCGAGGGCGATGGCCTGAGAGGTGCCGACTATGTTGCCGGTGCCGACCGTGGCGGCAAGAGCAGTGGTCACGGCCTGAAGCGGTGTGACGGCACCTTTACCGGCTTCCGTCTTTTTGAACATCTTGCCGATGGTGTTTTTCATGGTGTAGCCAAAGTGGCTGAACTGCACTGCTCTGGTGCGGATAGTCAACAGTATACCGCCGACCATGACGCAGGGCAGGAACATATACAGCCACGCGAAGTCGTTAAGAGCTCCGGTGAAGAAATCAATAAATGCCTGCATGCTTGTATCCTCCTTGGTTGATAGATACCGGTTGACGAGAATGACTGATATGTATAAATCTAATATATGTCAAGCTTTTATCCATTAAAAAACTGCATTGATAACAACACTTTTGTAATGAATCCCGGACGAGAGCTTTGCGGAAAAACGGCTGAAGTCCGGCCGGTATTTAATTGATGTGAGAAATATAGCACCGGAAATGCGCAATTGCAAGAGAAAATTTGCATTTCGGCATAGTGTGGAATATTCTGCAGCTGCAAAGTTCACTCAATGTTGAATATAACGATTATTAATGAAGCAAGATGCACATATCCATGAGAAATCCTAATCTGTAAAATGCGGACTTGCATTGCCTGTGACACTGTGCTAAGCTGAAATCACAGAAATTCAAGGAGAGAAGCGTGAGGGAAAATGCACAGTCTTGAAGAGGTTCGTGCAGAATATGACAGACTGGACGGACTCTGCGGGATTGACACCTCGGGAATCGAGCTGAAGATATCAAAGCGCGCTGTGAAGCAGCTCGGCAGCTTCCGCAGCCCTCGCCGGGGCGGAAAGGAAGGCCTTCGCATAACGCTTTCTTATCTGATACTCGGAGACGATGAGCAGTTCTGGGATACCGTGCGCCATGAGTATGCGCACGCTGCGGTGTACCTTCTCCACCCCGGGGAGAGCCATGGGCACGACAAGGTTTGGAAGAACATGTGCCGCCGCATCGGGTGCAGTCCTGAAAGGCTTGCACCGGAAAGGGGACAGGCAGCGGAGAAGCGCCGCGCCGAAGCAAAGTACATCATCCGCTGTGACAGCTGCGGCAGAGAAAGCCGGTACATGCGCCGGGGCAAGGCGGTCAACCTGTTGCTGCGCGGGCGCGGCTGTACACTGCGCTGTACAGGCTGCGGCGGGAGCAGCTTCAGGCTCTTTGTCAGAAAATAAATTGGTTTGACGATGGCGCCGATAGGTGCTATTCTATAAACATCCATACAACAGAAGATGTATGTCATTAAGACGTAAATGAATGGAGGTTTTCAGCATGATAATAAACAATGCAAAAGTATACCGCAATGGACACTTTGAAAGCGCATCCATCGAATTTGACAGTCATATACGTTCATTTTCTCCCGGCGAGGGAATGGACGCCTGCGGAGCATATATCATCCCCGGCCTTATCGATGTGCATACCCACGGCGCCATGGGAATAGACGCGAGCGACTGCACCGCCGAGCAGATACACCATCTGGCGCAGTTTTATTCTGACAACGGCGTCACGTCCTTCTGCTTCACGACGCTGACCGTACCGGCGGACGAGCTGCGCGGCGCGATGAAGAACATCCGCGCTTATGAGCGCTTCGGCGGCGAGGCCAAGTGCGCTGGCGTACATCTGGAAGGCCCGTTCGTTTCACGCGGGAAGTGCGGTGCCCAAAACCCCGATAATATCCGGACGCCCGACATTGCGCTTTTTAACGAGCTTAACGAGCTGAGCGGCGGGATAGTGCGCCTTATAACCGTTGCCCCGGAAGTTGAGGGCGCATTGGACTTTATCCGCGAGGCGTCGAAGGTCTGCACGGTGTCCCTCGGCCACAGCACCGCAGACTACGAACAGGCCATGGCCGGCTTTGAAGCAGGCGCGACGCACGTGACGCATCTGTTCAACGGCATGGAGCCATTCCACCACAGAAAGCCCGGCCTTGTCGGCGCGGCGCTTACGTCGGGGGCAAATGTCGAGCTTATCTGCGACGGCGTGCATATCCACCCGGCGATGATAGTGGCAGTACATAAGATGTTTGGCGACAAACTTATCATCGTCAGCGACTCTCTGCGCTGCGCCGGGCTTTGCGACGGGCGCTACAACCTCGGCGGCCTGCCGATGATTGTGCGCGACGGCCGTGCGACGCTGCTTGACGGCACGATAGCCGGCTCGTCGAGCAATCTGCTTCAGGAGCTGCGCAATGTTGTGTCCTACGGCGTGCCGCTCGAAGCCGCTGTCAAGGCTGCGACCGAGACGCCTGCGAAGGACATCGGTGTGTTCGACAGCATTGGCTCGCTGGAGGTCGGCAAGTGTGCGGACTTCCTCGTTCTCAACAAGGACCTCAAGCTGATGGCGACCTTCATAGACGGCAAGCTTGTAAACGGTACGACCGATTTTGAATCCGTAAAATAATCCGTAAACGGAAAAATCCGGGGTGACTCGAGTCAATGGCGATATATTATATTGATCCCGTCCTTGCGGCTGCGGCGATAATTCCTGCTGTCGTGCTGCTCATAAAGGTCTATCAGGCCGACCGACTTGAGAAGGAGCCTGTTTCACTGATCTTCTCACTGGTGTTCTTCGGAGTTCTGTCGACGGTGATAGCGGTGGTACTCGAACAGGTCGGCACCGCGGTGCTGGGCAGCTATCTGCCCGAGGGGAGCACTGCATATAATGTGGTGCTGTATTTCGGCATAGTTGCATTTTCGGAGGAGGGGTCAAAGTACCTCCTGCTAAAAAAGCGGACATGGCGGGATATCAACTTCAACTGCCAGTTTGACGGCGTGGTATACGGCGTGTCTGTCTCCCTGGGCTTTGCACTGTGGGAGAACCTGGGCTATGTTGCGATGTACGGTTTCGGCACGGCGCTCGTCCGCGCGGTCACGGCTGTGCCGGGGCATGCCTGCTTCGGCGTGTTCATGGGCGCATGGTACGGCATGGCAAAGCGCTGGGAAGGTGCGGGCTTTGAGAGCCGCTCCAAGACCTGCCGCACGCTGGCGCTGCTGCTGCCCGCGCTTATCCACGGATGTTATGACTTTATCGCGACCTATGAAAACGCGGGAGTCAGCGGAATATTCGCGGTGTTCGTGGTGCTGCTGTTCATTGTGTCGCTGATTCTTGTGCGCCGCCTTTCGACAAATGACAGATACATCAACAATAACAGCAGATTCTTTTTCTGAACGGAGAAGGCAATGAAAGAAAACGTAGGAAAATTTTTTGAGTTATACAATTCCGACCCGGCGGTACGCGAACGTGTGGAAGCAAACGTTGAGGCGTACCCCGGCAGCTATGAGATACGCGAGGCGCTGACAGAATTTGCGCTGCTGCCGGTCGCAGAGGAGCTTGGACTCAGCTTCACGCTTCAGGAACTGCGTGCCTATGAGACGCGTATCAAGCTTGAGCGCGGCATGGCAAAGGACGGCGAATACGACCGCAGCGAGCACAGCTATTGGCTGCTCGAACGCGGCTGGGAGGAGCCCAAGCCGGAAGAAAACGGCAAATAAAAAAACAGAAAATCTGGCAGTCGCCGCAATGGGTGACTGCCAGATTTTTATATTTTGTTATTAATTAAGTTCAGTCTGTCGCGCTTTCCTGTGCCTCGCCGGTGGGGATTTCATCATACATCTTGTCCGCCGGTTCCTGTATCAGCGACAGCACGCACTCCCTGACGTCAGGGGCCTCGGAGTATATGACGCCGCGGAGCTTTTCGAGTTTTTCATTTATCTCTTCGGGAGTGTACATCATCTGATGGCCGATATAGATAAGGTGGTTGTCCGTTTTCTGAAGACCCTCAGATTTGAGCAGCAGCTCCTCATAGAGCTTCTCTCCGGGACGCAGCCCGGTGTAAACTATCTTGATATCCACATCCGGCTCAAAGCCGCTGAGACGGATCATCTTGCGCGCCATATCGTCAATGCGCACGGGCTGCCCCATGTCGAGCACGAACACCTCGCCGCCTTTCGCGTAAGCCCCGGCCTGAAGGATGAGCGAAACAGCCTCCGGAATCGTCATAAAAAAGCGCGTGACGCGCTTGTCAGTGACTGTCACCGGGCCGCCCTCGGCAATCTGCTTCTTGAAGAGCGGAATGACGCTGCCGTTGCTGCCAAGAACATTGCCGAAGCGGACGGCAATGTAATTTGTGCCGTTGTGCCCGTTCATCGACTGCACGACCATCTCGCACAGGCGCTTTGACGCACCCATGACGTTTGTGGGGTTAACGGCTTTGTCGGTGGAGATCAGGATAAACAGGGAAGTGCCGAAGTCGCCTGCTGCTTTCGCAGTGTTGTAGGTACCGAAAACGTTGTTCTTTATCGCCTCAGCGGGGCTGTCCTCCATGAGCGGGACATGTTTGTGCGCCGCGGCGTGGCACACGACGGCCGGACGATACTTGTCGAACACGTAGCGCACACGCTGCTCATCCCTGACAGAGCCGATCAGCACCACAAGGTCAAGCTCCGGGTATCGGCGCTTGAGCTCCATCTGGATATCGTAAGCGTTGTTTTCGTATATGTCGAAGATTACGAGCCTGCCGGGCTTGAGTGCCGCAATCTGGCGGCAGAGCTCGCTGCCTATCGAACCGCCTCCGCCGGTGACAAGCACGGTCTTGCCGCGCACCTTATCGGCCATGGCGCTGTTGTCGGTGCACACTTGTGTGCGCCCGAGCAGATCGTCAATGCTGACGTTCTTGACCTGTTGGAGTGTGACCTCGCCGTTTGCCAGCTGGCTGAGCGTCGGAAGAGTCTTGAGCGCGACGCCGGGGATACTGCATTTTTCGAGAATTTCGTTTCTGACGGATATCGAAGCAGAAGGAATACAGAAGATGATTTCTTCAACGCCGTATTTCTTGACGGCGTCGCCAATCATATCGCGCCCACCGACGACCTTGACGCCCCTTATGCGCGTGCCGAGCTTGTCGGGATCATCGTCTATAAGGCAAACGGCGGTGTTGCGCGAGGCGGGGTTATCGTCAAACTCGCGTATCGCCATTGCGCCTGCTGTGCCTGCGCCGATGACGAGAGTACGCTTTTTAACGACCGGGTGCTCAAGGATGTGCTTGCCCTGGCTCACCCTGCGGTATATGTAGCGCGAAAGCGACAGCAGCACAAAGAGCAGTAACGTACAGATAAACGGGAAGCTGCGCGGCAGCGAGCAGCGCATGACCAGCGCGGAGGTATAGTACAACGCGGAGGCGCAGACGGAGGCGAAACCGAGGTAGATCACCTCACGCTCACCGGCGTACTCCCAGCGGCTGCTGTAGAGCCTGAATGCGCTGAACACCAGCACCGACATGACAGAGCCGGGAACGCAGCACCACCTCAGCGCAACAAAGAAGCCGAGCTTTGTGATGAGACGGAAGTCAAACTCAACTCTCAGCACCACCGTGGCAAATGCCGCTATATTTATAATAAGTATATCCGTGATTATCAGCAGTGCCGTGCCGAACCAATGGCTGCGGCGGAGCTTTCCGCGTTCGTTCATGTTCCCTCCGTCCGGAAGCATGCAAGCCATGCCGCCGGTCACGGGAAATACCCGTGTATATTATCAAGTAATTATATCAAACGCGCTGCACCTTTGCAAGATTATTGTTCATGGAGATGATAATGACGGATAATAACGACGAAAAACAGAGAAAAAAAGCAATTTGGGTATTGCTTTTTCCGGGGCTTTGTGCTAATATAATCGAGCACTGAAAATCGGTGCGAATATTTCCGGGTGTAGCGCAGATGGTAGCGCGCTTGAATGGGGTTCAAGAGGCCGCTGGTTCAACTCCAGTCACTCGGACCAAGACGCTGTGGACAGTTTGTCCGCAGCGTTTTTTCGTCGATTGACGCGGTGCAGATTCTGTGATATCCTGTCGCTGAACCGAAAAAAGGGGAGGGAACCTCATGGTTAAGAATAACAAAAAAGGTATTATTGCGCTTGCACTGGTGCTGGTGCTGGCGATTGCCGCACTCTTCGTGTGGCAGGCGGCAAGGCCTGAGACCCAGCAGGGCAGCAAGGAGATTGTTGTAAACGTCGACCACCTGAACGGGGATGACGCGAGCTATACCATATATACAGACGCCGAATATCTCCGCGAGGCACTTGAGCAGGAGAACCTGGTTGAAGGCACGGAGAGCGAGTACGGGCTCTATGTGACATCCGTCGATGGTGAAGCTGCGGACGACAGCAAACAGGAATGGTGGGGATACAACGTGAACGGCACGTTTGCCGAGCTCGGCGTTGACAGTCAGCCCGTTGCCGACGGCGACGTTTATGATTTCGTTCTGAATGTCGGCTGGTAAGCTCACAATCCGCGAGGTCGCGGAGCTGTCGCTCTTCTGCGCACTGATGGTTGCGGGCAAGGAGTGTCTGCGCGTTATCCCGAATGTGCACCCTGTTACGCTTCTGCTGCTTCTGGCGACGATAATCTACGGCGTGCGGGCGCTCTATCCTGCATTCGGTTTTGCGCTTCTTGAGATCGCGCTGTACGGTGCAGGGATCTGGAACCTGATGTATCTCTATGTCTGGCCGATAGTCGTGCTTGTTGCGCTGCCGTTTTGCAGCAGCCGCAGCCGGGCATTATGGGCGGCGATTGCAGGAGCGCACGGCCTGTTCTTCGGCGCTATGTGCGCCGTGCCGTATCTGTTTATCGGCGGCTGGCAGATGGCATTGTCATGGTGGATATCCGGAATACCGTATGACGTGATACACTGTGTATCGAACACTGTCCTTACCTTTGTTCTGCTCCCGCCGCTGCGCGATCTGCTTGAGCGCAGACATAACATGAAGAATAACTGAACACCATGCTCGGCTTTCCTGATACGGGAAGCCGAGCATGGTGTTTCTTATATACTGCCAAGAAATCTGCGGAATTATCGAAATAACAAACTTCTTGTTAATATGTCGAAAAAATTCCTGAGAATTTGTTAAAGAAGTAGAAAAAGAAAAGCGCGTGTTGACAATAAACTGTTAAGTTCATATAATATTCACATATTTTGGGTACGGGTTTCCGCCCCATAATAAAATAGGAGGATGAAATGAAAAAAGTATTTGCACTGATTCTTGCTCTCTGCATGGTATTTGCTCTCTGCGCCTGCGGCCAGACTGCAGAAACCGCTGCTACTGAGGCTCCCGCCGCTGACACTGCTGCTGATGCCGCTGCTACTGAGGATACCGGCTGGGCTCCCGATGGCCCCGTCACCATGATTGTCTCCTACAAGGCCGGCAACGGTACCGACGTCACTGCCCGTGTTCTTGCCCAGTACGCTGAGAAGTACATTGGCCAGACTGTCGTTATCGAGAACGTTGACGGCGGCTCAGGTTCCCTTGGCTGGTCCCAGCTCGCAGCTGCTGACCCCGACGGCATGACCATAGGCTTTATGAATCTGCCGAACTTCAACTCTTCCATCGTTAAGGGTCTCGGCACTTACACCACTGCTGATTTCAAGGCCATCTGCAACCACGTCACCGAAACTTCTCTGGTTCTCGTCCGCGCTGATGACGACCGCTTCGCCACCATTGAAGACCTCGTCGCCTACGCTAAGGAGAACACCACTGTTGCTTCCACCAACGGTGCACAGGCTTCCAACCACATCGGTGCACAGGCATTCGCAAACTCTGCCGGCTTCAAGTACACTGACCTTCCCCAGGGCAACACTGCTGACGAGCTGCTGAGTCTTCTCGGCGGCGAGGCGGACTGGTGCGTTGCAAAGGCTGCCGACATTGCCGGCCGTACCGATGTTAAGCCTCTCGCAGCATTCTCTACCGAGCGCATTTCCGAGTTCCCCGATGTTCCCACTCTTGGCGAGTGCGGCTACTATGACAAGTGGCTTGGCTCCTCTCGCTGCGTTGTTGCTCCTGCAGGCGTGAGCGATGAAGTTGTTGCCTTCTACGAGGCCGCCTTCAAGGCCACCATGGAAGATCCCGATTACCTCGCAGCTGCTTCCGAGTTCGCTACCGATTATAAGGATGCTGCCACCACCGCCGCTCTGATTGAGGAGCAGCAGGCATTCACCGAAAGCCTCGCAACCGGCTTCTGGTACGAATAATCAGATACATTATACTGACCAGATAATCGATCCTGAACGGGGCAGGCATGCCTGCCCCGCTTTTCTTTAAGGAGGAATACCCCTTGAAAATGAAAAAAACGGACATAGGTGTCGTCGGCTTTATGTACGCCGTCTGCGCATTCTTCTATGTCTACAGCTATCAGCTCACTGCTGAGAGCAAGAAGTACCCGCTGTTTACCATCGCCTTGCTCTTCGGCCTGACTACGCTCTACCTCGTGCAGATGATACTCGCGGCGCGGAAGTTCGGCGTCGAGAGCGGTGCAGATGAAGTGTTCGCAGGTTTCCTGCCGACGCAGTTTTTCATCTCTCTTGCACTTACTATTGTCTATTTCATTATGATGAAGTATCTCGGCTTCTTCTCTGCAACCGTGATTTTCATGTTTGCCTCGCTGCTGTACCTGAAGGTGAAGATAGTCCCGTCAATCATCACCGTCGTGTCCGTGACGCTGCTTATCTATTTTGCATTCGTCGTGTTCCTTGGCGTTCGTCTGCCTAAGGGACTGCTGTTCTAAGGGAGGGATAGATACATGCTTCAGACTTTACAGCAGATGGGCCAGGGCTTTATCAGTGCCCTCACCTGGATAAATCTTCTCGCCATGGTCGGCGGCGTGTCCCTTGGTATTGTCATCGGATGCCTGCCGGGACTCTCGGCCGCAATGGGCGTCGCGCTGATGCTGCCGCTCACCTTTACCATGCCAGCCGATACCGGGCTTATCGTTCTCGGTGCCATCTATTGCGGCGCAATTTTCGGCGGCTCCATCTCCGCCATACTTATTCATACCCCCGGTACCCCAGCCTCTGCCGCGACGGCTATCGAGGGATACCAGATGACGCTCAACGGTCAGGCCGGTAAGGCACTGGCAACGGCCTGCTGGTCGTCCTTCTGGGGCGGCCTCCTCAGCTGCATTTCGCTCTACTTCTTCTCCCCGCTGCTGGCTCAGCTCGCGCTGAAGTTCATGTCGGCAGAGAAGTTCTGGCTCGGCATCTTTGGTCTTACCATCATCGCCGGTGTTTCGAGCAAGTCCATGGTCAAGGGACTTATGTCCGGCGCTCTGGGCCTGCTCATCTCCACCATCGGCCTTGATCCGATAGACGGCACCAAGCGCTTCATGTTCGGCCAGTCTTTCCTTGCCGAGGGCATCAACGTTACCTGCGCGCTCATCGGTCTGTTCTCAATGTCCCAGGTGTTCATTCTCACCGAGAAGAAGATCAAGCAGCGTGCCAAGGCTGCAAAGTTCACCGATAAGATAGCGCTGACAAAGGAAGAGAAGAAGTTCCTTATGCCTACGGTTATCCGCTCCTGGATCATCGGCAACATCATCGGTATTCTCCCCGGCGCCGGCGCATCCATTGCCTGCTTCATGGGCTACAACAGCGCAAAGCAGTTCTCCAAACATAAGGAAGACTTCGGCCACGGTGCTATTGAGGGCGTCTGCGGTTCCGAGGCTGCGAACAACGCTGTTACCGGCGGCTCCCTTATCCCGATGCTGACTCTCGGCATTCCCGGCGAGTCCGTCACGGCAGTTCTCATGGGCGGCCTTGTCATTCAGGGACTTGCCCCGGGACCGGAACTGTTCACCAAGTACGCTTCCATGACCTACACTTTCTTTGCAGGCTTCGTGCTTGTGCAGTTCTTCATGCTGGCTATCGGTATGCTCGGCTGCCGCGGCTTTGCGCAGATCTCCCGACTGTCTGACGCCATACTTATCCCGGCAGTCACGGTGCTGTGCTTTGTTGGCTCATATGCTATCCACCGCAACCTGAGCGACATTATCGTCATGCTCATTTTCGGCGGACTCGGCTACCTGATGCGCAAGTTTGACCTGAATACGGCGGCGGTCGTCCTCGCACTCATCCTTGGACCCATCAGTGAAAAAGGTCTGCGCGGTGCGCTGCGCGTGAGCGGCGGCGATATAAGCTGCCTGTTCTCCTCCCCCGTGAGCTGGGTGCTCATCATCCTCAGCATAGCAGGTATTTTCTCCCCAATCTTCATGGCGAAGTTCGAGAAGAAAGTCACCGGGGAGGACGAGTACGTCACCGAGGGCTGATACAAATCCCCAAACAGTATAATATGAAAGCTCCCGCGGCAATTGACCGCGGGAGCTTTTGTAATAAAGGCCTGTATGGCTTATATTATGAGCCCGTATTTATCCTGAAGCGTGGAGAGCGCCTCGTCCGGCAGACTGCCCTCATACAGTGCGCGTCCCTGATAGACACGCAGTGCGGCCTCGAGCAGCTCGGCATCGCCGCAGACAAGGCACAGAGGCTTCCGCAGCATGTACTGATAGTCCGCCAGCGCATCCACGTCGGCCCAGTCGTTCAGATTGAACGCGACTGTCGGCCATTCGTCCGAGAGCGCCTCTTCTATCGCAGCTTCGGTATTGCCGCCGGCTGTAATAACCGCGCCGTGCCCCGCGTCCGGCGGGAGATACACTGCCTCTTTTTCCGTCGCGGCGGGGAGCATGTCCGTAAACTCCGGGGCTGGGCGGTTGTACGGCGCGCCGTCGAGCGCAGCTCTCAGCGCGGCGATATGGCCCTCGTCCGTGCCGCAGCAGCCGCCGAACACCGCGACCCCGGCCTTGAGCATTTCCGGGACAAATGACGCAAAGTACTCCGGCGGGCAATCGTATACGGCCTTTCCGTCAACGACCTCAGGCATGCCGGCGTTCGGCTTTGCGATGAGCGGGATGCGCGCATAGCGGTGCAGCCGCTGCAGCTGGAGCAGCATTTTGTCCGGACCCGTGGAGCAGTTGAGACCGAAGGCGCTCACGCCCATGCCCTGCATCACGGTTAACGCCGCGGCCATGTCTGTGCCTGTCAGGCTTCTGCCGCTTTCGTCACAGGTGAAAGTTACGAAGATGGGCTTGTCGCTCACGCTGCGTACCGCGAGAACTGCCGCGCGCGCGTCGGACAGAGTCATCATCGTCTCTATCACGAAGAGGTCAACCCCTGCCTGCTCGAGCCCCGCGGCCTGCTCGGTGTATATATCCACAAGCTCCTCGAATGCAGCGTCGCCGAGCGGCGCGAGGAAACGCCCCGTTGGCGCAATGTCTCCCGCGACCCATGCACGTCCGTCTGCAGCTTGCTTGGACAGAGATGCAAGCTCGCGGTTCATCTGCGCCGTGCGGTTGAATATCTTTCTGTCCTCAAGCTTCTGACGGTTCGCACCGAAGGTGGGGGAGTACAGAATCTTCGAGCCGGCCGCGACATATGCACGCTGAATTTCAAGGATGCTCTCCGGATGCTCGAGCACCCACTGCTCGGCACTCATGTCACCGGTGAAGCCGCGCTTCTGCAGCTGCGTACCGGTTGCGCCGTCAAGGATGATAGGAAAGCGCATTTCCATTTTAATGTCCTCCGTATATCAAAAAGTTAGATTATCCGTAAAAGCGTCTGCGAAATCGTCACTGCCGGACAGCTCTATATACCGGCACATTGCCGGGATGCTTCGCAATTTTTCCCAGTTTGCACTGTCCAGCGCAAGCATGGAGGCCCCCGCAAGGGCGGTGTTGCCCATGACGCGGAGTTTGCCGAGCGTCTCCTCGGGCAGCATACCTATCTGCACCGCGCTTTCGGGCCTGAGATAGTTCCCGAAGCCGCCCGCGATCTCCACGCTTTCAAGGTCGGTTGCAGTGATATGCCGCTGCTCGAGCAGCACCCGGATGCCCCCGGCAACCGCGGCCTTGGCAAGCTGCAGATTGCGCACATCAGATGCTGAAAGTGACACATGTTCTGTCAGATGGAACAGTCCGTTTCCGTTTTCGTCTCGCGTCAGATAGCGCCGCATATGTTCCGGAGCATCCTCCGGGGGGAGAAGCCGCCCGCCGGGGGTAATAACTCCGTGCTCCAGCAGTATTGCCGCCAGATCGACAAGCCCTGAGCCGCACAGCCCGACAGCTTCACCGCCGCCTATCACGTCGAGAAAAAAGCCGCGGTCATAGACCACATGACTGACCGCTCCCGTGATGCCTGGCATGCCGCAGCTTATGCCCGCACCTTCGAATGCCGGACCCGATGCCACGGCGCAGCAGAGGATACCGCCGCTGCCGCCGAGCGCCATCTCACCGTTTGTGCCGATGTCGAGAAACAGTCTTTCCCCGGGGCGCTCCGCTATTCCTGCTGCAAGGAGCCCGGCAGTTATGTCCCCGCCAACATAGCCTGCCACGCATGGCGCAAGGCGCACGGGGATGCCGTCAAGCTCCGCGCCGAGAGTATCTTCAAAAAGCGTTTCGGGCCTGAACGGCGCGCAGGCGATAGAGCCGACCGGCCTGCCGTCAAAGATGTGCTGCATGACCGTGTTGCCGACGAGCACAAGCTCCTGCACGTCGTTTTTGCTTTGCCCGGCATCGCGGAGTGCCTGACGGAGAAGCTCCGTAATCTGCTCGCGGATGCATTGGGAAAGCTCCGTAAGGCCGTCGGGGTTTTCGAGCGTGTACTGTATGCGGCTGATAACGTCTGCCCCGTAGGAGGCCTGACGGTTCCAGCCCTGTGCCTCGGCTAAAAGCTCACCGGACGCGCGGTCGAACAGACGCAGTGCCACAGTCGTCGTGCCGAGGTCGACCGCCGCGGCAAGACCTGTTCTGCCCGGCTGTGCTTTCGGCAGCGCACCGGTGCTCGTGAGCACGACGCCGCCCGAGGAGACCGGCAGCTCGACCGTGTCTCCCTCCTGCGGTACAGTCTTGCAGGCAAGGCGCATAATGCCGTTCACCGGAACGCGGCATTTGCCGCAGCGACCTTTGCCGCCGCAGGCAGCAGGAATGGAGTACCCAGCGCGCCGTAGTGCGGAAAGCAGATTCTCACCCGGCTGTACGGAGATGACCGATGCTCTGCCGCACTGTATAATCTGGATGCTTGACACGCGCTCCACCTGCCAATATAATAGAAATCAGTAATTACATTTTAAGCGGAAAACGATTTAACTGTCAAGAGGCATTACGTATGACGGAGTTATTTACCCTGAGCCGGGAGCTCGACTTCACTGCCGCCGCGCCGGTAAATATGTCCGCGCTGACTCCGCTGGAGGAGGTGCGCGCCATGTGCGAGGCTGACCGCTGCGGCAGGTACGGCAAAAGCTGGGCGTGCCCGCCGGGCTGCGGTACGCTCGAACAGGCGCGCTCACGCATAGAGAAGTACTCGGAGGGCATCCTCGTGCAGAGCACGGCGGGGCTTGAGGACGAGTTCGATTATCAGGGCATAACCAAGCTCACTGAGGAGCATAAACGCCGCTTTGCGGACTTCGCCCGTCAGGCGAGGCTTCTGTACCCGGAATGCCTGCCGCTCACCGCCGGGACGTGTACGCTGTGCAGAACCTGCACATATCCTGACCGCCCATGCCGGTATCCAAAACGGCGGCTGTCATCGATGGAAGCCTACGGGCTTTTCGTCAGCGACGTCTGCTCAAAATCGGGGCTCAGGTATAATTACGGTCCGCGCACTCTGACCTATACATCATGTGTTCTTTACTGAAGGAGGCATTATAATGTCCACACCGAAAGAGATATTCCTCGAGCTTATCAAGCCCGACGGCCAGCCGGAGCGCCAACTGAAACAGTATGAAGCGCTGCACATGTGCCTGGACGACCCTATCAACACATATCTGCGCGGCAACCGCAAACGCGGCACGGTCAGTGTTGACCGGTGGGGGACAACTATCAGCTTCCCGCAGGACGCGCCCGGCCCCATGCCTGTGCACGGCGACGGTGTAACCGTCTGCCCGGACATCACGCGCTGGAGGGAGACCGTCCATGCCCCGAATCTCGACGATGCCTGTGCCGCCGGTTGGGACACATGCCGCAGACACGCTGCGCTCGCTGAGGCCGAAGGCAAGCTGCTTACCGGGTTCATGGGCACGGGCATATTTGAGCAGTGCCATTTCCTTATGGGTTTTGAGGACACGCTCACAAACCTGTATGAGCACCCGGATGAGATGCATGCGCTTATAGAAACCATCACCGAGTACCGCATTGATTATGTCCGCCGCCTTATCGACGGGCTGAAGCCGGATGCCATTTTCTCGCATGACGACTGGGGCACGAAGAGCGCCCTGTTTATGAAGCCGGATATGTGGCGCGAGTTTTTCAAGGAACCATACCGCCGCTTCTACGGCTATATCCGCTCACGCGGCGTGATTGCCATTCACCATGCCGACTCATATCTTGTCCCGATTGTTGACGATATGGCAGAGATAGGCATCCAGGTATGGCAGGGCACGCTCCCGGAGAACGATATCCCTGCCCTCCAGCGCCACCTGAACGGTAAGCTTACGCTCATGGGCGGCTTCGGTGCGGCGATTGACCGTGCAGACTCGCAGCCTGATGAGATTCTTGACTATGCCCGTGATACGCTGCGCCGCTGCTGCCCCGGCGGGCACTTCATCCCCTGCATTACCTACGGCCTGCAGGGAGCTGTGTTCCCGCATGTGGATCAGTATCTTGATCAGGCTGTGGACGAATATAACGCGCGTCTGCACGTCCCGGAGGTCATACTCCCGCCGATACCGCGCCGCAGCGCGGAGAGCACGAAGACAGCGCCCGTGCAGAAGACGGCGGAGACAAGCCAGCCGCTTGACATCATGGGGCGCATATCCTCAGCGCTCGAGCAAGGACAGCAGAAAAAGCTGCTCGCACTCTGCAATGAGGCACTTGAGAAGGGCTATGCCCCAGCTACTATAATTTCCGACGGGCTCATTCAGGGCATGAACAGACTGGGCGATGCTTTCTCTGCAAACCGCGTCTTCGTGCCGGAGATGCTCATTGCCGCCCGCTGTATGAACGCCGTAATGGAACGCCTCAAACCGCTCATGGCCGGAGAGGGCAGCGAACCGGTAGGTCGGGCCTGCCTCGGCACCGTCAAGGGCGACATGCACGATATCGGCAAGAACCTTGTGAAGATAATGATGGAAGGCAGCGGCATAGAGGTCATTGATCTCGGCGTGGATACATCGGCAGAGAAATTTGTCGATACTGCTGTCGCAAACGACTGCAGCATCATCGCCTGTTCCTCACTGCTGACGACGACGATGCAGGAGATGCGCCGTGTGGTAGAGCTTGTGAACGCACGCGGCCTGCATGACCGAATCAAAATAATGATCGGCGGCGCGCCGATTACTCAGGGCTTCTGCGACGATATCGGTGCGGATTGCTACACGCCGGATGCCGCCGCTGCCGCCCGCAGAGCAGTAGAGATACTCCGCGCACAGCATGCATCGTGATAAAATAGGAGAAAGCATTATGAAGATAGCAGTTATAACCGGAGCGTCCGCCGGGATAGGCCGCGAGTTTGTATACGCAGTGGATAAGTACGATATATTTGACGAGATATGGGTAATTGCCCGGCGGCGCGAGCGCCTTGAGGAGCTTGCCGGAAAGTGCCGCAACACGATCCGGCCCATCGCGCTCGACCTGTCAGACCTCAGCAACATTGAGGAATACAAGGCGCTGCTCGAAAAGGAACAGCCGCAGATAAGCATACTCGTCAATGCCGCTGGCTGCGGTGTGTTCGGACCCTTTGAGGAAAAGGAGCTTGACAAACTCCTCGCGAGCGCGCGGCTCAACTCCCTCGCGCTCACTGCCATGTGCCATGTAAGCCTGCCGTTTATGACTTCCGGCAGCAGCATTGTCAACATGGGATCAAACTCCGCATGGCAGCCTGTGCCGTATCAGGCAGTGTACGGCGCAAGCAAGAGTTATGTTCTCAGCCTCTCCCGTGCGCTGTGGCGTGAGCTGCGCCCGAAGGGCATCCACGTCATGTGCGTCTGCCCCGGCTGGATAAAGACTGAGTTCCAGCAGGTTGCGCAGCACGATAAATACATCCGCTATGTCGATAAGTGGTACGGCCCAGACGAGGTCGCCGCGCAGGCCATAAAGGATCTCGGGAAGAAAAAGCTTGTCTCCATCCTCGGCCACCCGGTGCGCCGTCAGGTGCGTCTCGTTAAGTTCCTGCCTGTGAAGCTCATTATGAGCATCTGGTGCAAGCAGCAAGGCATAGAATAATTTTTCTCAGGCGGCACAGCATGTGCCGCCTGAATTTATAGGCCAATATACTCTTGATTAATTCAAAAAGCTGTATTAATATAGAGCCTACTATAATAATTAAAATGGGGAACAGGCGGTTTCAATGGATGCGGAACGCATAAGCTCAAGGAAAAACAGATATATTGCCCATCTGCGTGAGCTCGCGTCAGATGCGGAGTACCGCTATGGTTGTGCAGAGTACCTTTGCGACGGAATGAAGCTGCTCGCCGAGGCGCTCGATAAAGGCGCGCGAGTACAATCGGTGCTGTGGAAGAATGCGGTGGAAGAGCTTTCGGGGCTTGAGGGCGCGAAGCAGTACATTGCCCCGGCGGAACTTTTCGACTACGCATCCCCTATGAAGAACAGTCCCGGCCCGGTATTCACGCTCGCAATGCCGGAGAAGCACGGCACCGAGATGCACCGTGCCATTCTGCTTGAAAACGTGCAGGACCCCGGCAATGTCGGCACTGTCATCCGCACGGCGGCGGCGCTGGGTTTTGACACCGTGATTCTCTGCGGCGCGTGTGCTGACGTTTACAGTCCCAAAACCGCCCGCGCCACAATGGGCGCTATTTTCCGGGAAAACATCGTCCGCATGGACGCCGCGTCCGCTGCGGAATATATCCACAGCCGCGGCATGAAGCTCTATGGTGCGGCACTTTCAGAGCGCGCAGCGGATATCCGCACGACGGAGCTCAAAAACGCTGTAGTTGCCATCGGCAGCGAGGGCAGGGGCCTGAGCGCAGAGCTTCTGAACCTGTGCGACGGGGAGATTATCATCCCCATGACGCCGGGCAGTGAGTCATTCAACGCTGCGATTGCAGCGTCCATAG
Organism: uncultured Oscillospiraceae bacterium; assembly: GCA_964517445.1. Taxonomy (GTDB): domain Bacteria; phylum Bacillota; class Clostridia; order Oscillospirales; family Oscillospiraceae; genus Limivicinus. The sequence goes on from CAZFCH010000002.1 coordinate 27,474, forward strand.
TCATGTGGGAAATTGTAAGATAAAACGAAAGAGCAGGTGAGGCAGATGCCCTCAATAAAATACTGGCTGTGGCTGTCGAGCCTGACAAATGTCAGACCGGCATCAAAGGCCGCTCTTATTGATCATTACGGCGATGCCGAGCGTGCGTGGTTTGCGCCCGAGGGCGAGTTCAAGACGGTGCACGGCGTGAGCGCCAATGACGCGGCGGTGCTCGAAGCGCGGGATATGAGCGCCTGCGCCGATATCCTCTCCGAGTGCGACCGGCAGGGTATCGACATCCTCACCATACAGGACGCGCGATATCCGCGCTGGCTCTGCAACACATACGCCCCGCCTACGGTGCTGTACGTCAAGGGGCGGCTCCCGAACGTGGACGACACTCCCGCAATAGCTATCGTCGGCACACGCAAGGCAAGCCCGTACGGGCTTAAGATGGCGAGAACTCTCGCGTATGAAATAGTCAAATGCGGCGGCATAATCGTCTCCGGCCTTACCGAGGGAGTTGACCGCGCCGCGGCTGAGGGCTGCCTGCTTGCCGGCGGTAAGTGCATCGGCGTTCTCGGCACACCGCACGGTGAGGATAACCGCCTGCAAAGGGACGTTGCCGCTGCCGGCGCGCTCATAAGCGAGTATCCGCCCGGAACCGCCACGCAGAAGTTTTTCTTCCGTGACCGCAACCGCGTGAGCGCAGGGCTTTCTCAGGGCGTCGTCGTGGTAGAGGCTCCTGAACGCAGCGGCAGTCTGCTCTTTGCGCAGGAGGCACTTGAGCAGGGGCGCGAGATATTCGCCGTCCCCGGCAACGCTGATGCCGAAAACAGTGTCGGAACTATCCGCCTCATTAAAGACGGGGCAAAGCCGGTTACAAGCGGCTGGGATGTCATGTGCGAGTTCGAGGCGCTGTTCCCGGACAAGGTAATGAAGCCGAGCGGGCGTCTTAACGTTCCGGAGGAAGTGAAAAACGTACCGCATGAGCAGGTAAAAACCGCCGAAAAGCAGGAAAAAACACCGGTTTCGACAAAAAAAGAGATTGACAATAACATAACCAAAGGATATATTGACTTGTCAGAACAGCTCTCCCGGCTGAATGAGGAGCAGCTGAAAATAATCACGGCCATCGGCAGTGAGCAAGCGCATATCGACGATGTGATTGAACGCACCGGCTTGGGCACGGCAAAGGTGCTCTCGCATCTGACGGTGCTGGAGATCAAGGGCTACATCCGCCGCGTACCGGGGCGGAGAGTGAGCCTGAATACGGCAATGAAATGAGGATAAATAATGGCAAAAGCGAAGGATCTGGTCATAGTCGAGTCACCGGCCAAGGCCAAGACCATTGAGAAGTATCTGGGCAGCGGCTACAAAGTCACCGCCTCGATGGGACACCTGAGAGATCTGCCCAAGAGCAAGATGGGCGTTGATATAGAGCACGGCTTTGAACCGCAGTACATCCCCGTTCGGGATAAGAAGGAGCTTATCAACGAGCTCAAGAAGGAAGCCAAGGAAGCAAAGACCGTCTACCTCGCGACCGACCCTGACCGTGAGGGCGAAGCTATATCATGGCATCTCAAGGAGCTGCTCGGGCTTGACGATGAAAAAGCCAAGCGCGTGACCTTCAATGAGATTACCAAAAAGGTCGTCACCGAGAGCATCAAGAACCCGCGCAGTATCGACCAGAACCTTGTGGATTCACAGCAGGCGAGGCGCATACTCGACCGAATCGTCGGCTATGAACTCTCCCCTCTGCTCTGGCGCAAGATAAAGAAGGGCCTGTCTGCTGGACGCGTGCAGTCTGTTGCCACGCGAATAGTCGTTGACCGCGAGGAAGAGATTGAGGCCTTCCAGAGTCAGGAGTACTGGCTGCTCGATGCTCGTCTCAACTGCGGCTCGGAGGATGCCGCGTTCACTGCCCGCTTCCACGGCAAGGGCGATAAGAAACAGGAACTCAAATCCAAGGCCGAGGTTGACGAGGTCATAAACGCCGTACAGGAGCAGCCGTTCACCGTCTCCGGCGTCAAGCGCGGAGAGAAGCAGAAGTCGCCCGCGCCTCCGTTCATTACATCAACGCTTCAGCAGGAGGCCTCACGCCGCCTGAACATGACCCCACGCCGCACCATGTCCATTGCCCAGCAGCTCTATGAGGGCGTTGAAATAGAAGGGCACGGCAGTATCGGTCTTATCACATATATGCGTACAGACTCTCTCCGCCTTTCCGAGGAGGCGCTTGCCGCCGCGAAGGACTTCATCATCGACCGTTACGGCCCTGAGTATTATCCCGGTTCGCCGCGGCACTTCAAGACTAAGGCCGGCGCGCAGGACGCGCATGAGGCCATCCGTCCGACGGATGTGAACCTAACGCCGGATGCCGTGAAGGGAAGTCTCACGTCGGATCAGTACCGGCTTTACCGCCTTATATGGGGACGCTTCACCGCCTGCCAGATGGCAAACGCGAAATATGATAACGTCGCAGTTGAAGTCTCTTCTGCGGGGTATACTTTCCGCGCAACCTATTCGGAGATGAAGTTCAAGGGCTTCACTGCCGTGTACGAGGAGGCGAAGGACGAGGAGAGCAACGAGCTTGCAAACCCACTGCCGAGCCTGAGCGAGGGACAGGCGCTGACGCTTGAAAAGCTCATCCCCGAGCAGCAGTTCACCCAGCCGCCCGCAAGGTTCACGGAGGCCACGCTCATTCGCGCCATGGAGGAAAAGGGCATAGGCCGCCCGTCCACCTATGCGCCGACTATATCGACTATCACTTCCCATGATTATGTCATAAAAGAGGGCAAGTATCTTAAGCCCACTCCACTCGGCAGAGTTGTTACCGAGCTTATGAAGGAGCATTTTGCCGATATTGTCGACCTCAAGTTCACAAACCAGATGGAGGAAGAGCTTGACGGAATCGAGAACGGCAAGGCACAGTGGCGCGACGTCCTCGCCAATTTCTACGGGGACTTCAGCAAGGAGATGGAAGAAGCCGAAAAGGCTATGGACGGCGTGAAGCTCAAGGTTCCGGACGTTCTCAGCGACGAATACTGTGACGTCTGCGGCCGTCAGATGGTAGTGAAGAAAGGCCGCTTCGGGTACTTTCTCGCTTGCCCCGGCTTCCCGGAGTGTACATTTACAAAGCCTATCGTTGTCGAGATGCCCGGCAAATGCCCCAAGTGCGGCGGCAGAATACTCAAGCGCACCTCAAAGAAAGGCTATGTTTTCTATGCATGTGAGCGCGGCAAGGATGAATGCGGCTTCGTGACATGGGATGTTCCCACTAAGGACTTCTGCCCTGCCTGCGGCAAGACTATGTTCAAGCACAGCGGCAGAGGACCGCTCAAGTCCTTCTGCATAAATGAGCAGTGCCCGAACTTCGTCCCAGAAGATAAGCGTACTTTCAAGAAAAAGACACCCGAGGAGAAGGCACAGGCTGCTGCCGAGAAGGCCGCAAAGGCCGTGGAAAGGGCCGCCGCTGCCGAGCGCGGGGAAGAAAAGAAGCCCGCCAAAAAGACGGCTGCGAAGAAAACCACTGCCGCTAAGACCACCGCCAAAAAGACGGCGGCGAAAACAACTGCAAAGAAAACGACCGCCAAGAAGACCACGGCGGCAAAAAAGACAAGCACAAAGAAAAGTGCAGATACAGAGGAATAATTAATGAAAACGGTTACCGTTCTGGGCGCAGGGCTTGCGGGAAGCGAGTGTGCATGGCAGCTTGCCAAGCGCGGCATAAATGTAAAGCTCATAGAGATGAAACCGGTGAAGATGACACCGGCACATACATCGCCAAACTTTGCCGAGCTTGTCTGCTCAAACTCTCTGCGCAGCGATGAACTTACTAATGCCGTGGGTCTGCTCAAGGCCGAGATGCGCGCGATGGACTCTCTCATCATGGAAAGTGCGGACGTCAATAAGGTCGCCGCGGGCGGCGCGCTGGCGGTCGACCGCGAGGGCTTTTCAAAATACATCACCGATAAATTAAAGAGCCTTTCGAATGTCGAGGTCGTGAGCGCCGAAGCAACGGAAATTCCGGAGGGCGAGGTGGTCATTGCGACCGGCCCCCTGTCAAGCGATGCTATCGCCGAAAAGATAGCTGCTCTCTGCCCGGACAGTGACCTGCATTTTTATGACGCCGTCGCCCCTATTGTGACGATTGATAGCGTGGACATGGATTCTGCGTTCTTTGCCTCGCGCTACGGCAAGGGAACGGCAGATTATGTAAACTGCCCAATGGATAAAGACGAGTATCTTGCCTTTGTCGAAGAGCTGGTTCACGCGAAGGAAGCGGAGGTACACGGCTTTGACGACGGCGGAGTGTTCGAGGGCTGCATGCCGGTCGAGGTCATGGCGCGCCGCGGGGTGGACACCCTGCGCTACGGCCCGCTGAAGCCTGTCGGGCTTATTGACCCGCGCACCGGAAGAGAAAACTATGCCGTTGTCCAGCTCCGGCGCGACAATGCAGACGGCACTATATATAACATCGTCGGCTTCCAGACGCACCTGACATGGGGCGAACAGAAGCGCGTGTTTTCTATGATTCCGGCGCTTAAGAACGCAGAGTTCGTACGCTACGGCGTCATGCACCGCAATACATATCTCAACAGCCCGAAGCTCCTTGACCGGTATTACCGTCTGCGCACGGATGGGCGCATCAGCTTTGCCGGGCAGATGACCGGCGTCGAGGGCTATGTGGAGTCCGCTGCCTCGGGCATGCTCGTCGGCATTGAGACAGCGGCACGCGTACTCGGCATGGAGCCTGTGGATTTCCCGCAGGAGACGGCAATAGGCGCGCTGAGCCTGTATGTTTCAGGCGGCAGCGTCGGCGATTTCCAGCCGATGAACGTGAACTTCGGCATTATCAGTCCCCTTGGCTACAGGGTGAAAGGAAAGAGAAACAAGAACGCAGAGATATCGAAGCGTTCCCTTGAGATCATAGAGAGCCTGAAGGCTAAGGAGGTTTTTCACTGTGAAGATAATCATTGACGCGATGGGCGGCGACAATGCCCCGGAGGAAATCGTAAAGGGCGCAGTGCGCGCAAAGCGCGAGCTCGGCGTGAAAGTCTGCCTTGTTGGCCGCGTTGAGGATGTGAAAGCCTGCCTTGAAAAAGAGGGCTGCGCGCAGGACGAGTTTGAGATAGTTGATGCGCGCGAGGTGGTCACGATGGAGGACGACCCCAGCACTGCAACCCGCCGCAAGAAGGACTCTTCCATGACCGTTGCACTCAATCTCCTGCGTGACGGCAAGGGCGACGCGGTTGTCTCTGCCGGCAGCACCGGCGCGCTCCTCACCGGGGCGACGCTTATCGTCAAGCGCATAAACGGCATCCGCCGCGCCGCGATGGCTCCCGTTCTCCCGGCAGGGGAGCACGGAGTCATGCTCATCGACTGCGGCGCGAACGTCGAGTGTACTGCGGAGTATCTTCTCCAGTTTGCCTATATGGGCAGCTTCTACGCCAAGAAGATGATGGGCTGCGAGAATCCCCGCGTCGGGCTTCTGAACGTCGGCACCGAGGACACAAAGGGCGGCGCGCTCCAGCACCAGGCCTTTGCCCTGCTGAAGAATGCCGGTGAAGAGGGCAGAATAAATTTCGTCGGAAATATCGAGGGCACCGGTGTGTTTAGCGGCATGGCAGATGTTATCGTGACCGATGGCTTTACCGGAAATGTTCTTCTTAAGAGCGCAGAGGGCGTCATCAAGTATATGATGAAATCTCTCAAGGGTGTTTTCTATAAGAGCACGAAAAACAAGCTTGCTGCCGCTGTTCTGAAGAAGGATCTCAGCATAATGAAGAAGTCGATGGACGTGAACGAGGTCGGCGGAACGGCGCTTGTCGGCATTTCCAAGCCTGTCATAAAGGCGCACGGCTCCTCGAACGCGGACTGCATCTTTGCTGCGGTGCGTCAGGCCATGACCTTTGTCGACGCAGGAGTTATCGACGATATCAAGGCCAATATCGAATATATGAAACTGAAGGCTGAACAGTAATGGACAAACTTGAAGAGAAGATCGGCTACCGCTTCAAAAACCGTGACCTGCTTGTCACCGCGCTCACGCACAGTTCATATGCAAACGAGCGCCACAGCGCGCCATGCCAGAGCTATGAACGCCTTGAGTTCCTTGGCGATTCCATTCTCGGCTACGTGACGGCGGAGTTTCTCTACTCGCATGAGCCGAGTTTGCCGGAGGGTCGGATGACCCGCCTGCGCGCGGAGCTCGTGTGCGAGGGAAGCCTGCATAAGACAGCGCTCGCGCTCGGATTGGGCGAGTATATGCGCCTTGGCCGCGGCGAGGAGCACACCGGCGGACGGGAGCGTCCGTCGATTCTTGCGGACATGGTTGAGTCGATAATTGCAGCGCTCTATCTCGATTCCGGTATCGACGAGGCGCGCAGATTCATCATGGAGAACGTTCTTGCAGGGGCAGAACTTGGCGAAGCGCACCACATTGCCGATTATAAGACCGAGCTTCAGGAGCTTGTCCAGCGCCGCAGCGACCAGAATATCAGCTATGAGCTTATCGACGAATCCGGCCCGGATCACAACAAGCTCTTCACATTCCGCGTGCTTATTAACGGCGTACCCGCCGGCGAGGGCAGCGGCAGATCAAAGAAGGAGGCCGAGCAGATGGCCGCCTGCAAGGCTCTGGAGGCATTGAAGAAGTGAGCGCCAGAGAGAGTATAATCCCGGTTTTCGTGCCGCATCTCGGCTGCCCGCATAACTGCGTGTTCTGCAACCAGAACCGTATTTCCGGACAGCTTGAGCCCGCAACACCGCAGACCGTCATAGACGAAATAGAGAACGCAGCCGCCTTTCTCCCTAAGGGAGGAAAGCGGCAACTGGCGTTTTATGGGGGCAGCTTCACGGCCATCCCGGCGGCGGAGCAGGAGGCGCTTTTAGGCGCGGCGAAGACCTATCTTGACCGCGGGGAGATAAACGCGATCCGCCTTTCCACGCGCCCCGATGCGATAGATGAGACCGTGCTTTGCCGCCTGCACCGTTACGGCGTCGAGACGGTCGAACTCGGCGCGCAGTCGATGGACGCAGAAGTGCTGCGCCGCTCGGCGCGCGGGCACACGGCAGAGGACGTGGAGCGAGCATCGAAGCTCATTAAGGCATCGGGCTTTAAGCTCATTCTCCAGATGATGACGGGGCTTCCGGGGGATACACCGGAGAAGGATATTGAAACGGCGAAGAAAATAATTGCCCTTGAACCGGACGGCGTGCGCATTTACCCTACGGTTCTCGTCCGCGATACCGCGCTTTACGACATGTGGAGAGCGGGAAGATACGCCGAGCACACGGTTGAGGACGCGGTAAGTGTCTGCGCGCGGATAGTTCCGCTGTTTGAAGCGGCAGGGATACCGATAATTCGCCTCGGGCTGAACCCGACGGACGACCTCTCCGGCGGCGACGCTGTCGGAGGAGCGTATCACCCGGCGCTCGGGGAGCTGGTGCGCTCGCGCATCATGCTGCAGAAGGCGCGGGAAGTGCTGAACGGAATCGTGCCGGGCAGTGCCGTGACGCTTGCCGTCGGCAAGGGAAAAGCTTCGCAGATGGCGGGGCAGCACCGCTGCAATACCAAAACGCTGACGGAGGAATTCGGCCTGAAAAACATCAGAATAACCGAAAAAGCGGAGCTTTCCGGGCAAGAAATTCAAATACTCGACATTGAAATGCCGCAGAAAATGTAATATAATAATCCAGTTAAACGTTTTTGATTGAACGGGGACTTTGGTTTGTATTTAAAAGCACTGGAAATTCAAGGGTTCAAGTCCTTCCCGGACAAGACCCGCCTTACTTTTGAAAAGAATATAACCGCGATTGTCGGGCCGAACGGCTCAGGCAAATCCAATATATCCGACGCCATACTCTGGGTCATGGGCGAGCAGCGTTCCAAGGCTCTGCGCGGCAGCAAGATGGAGGATGTTATCTTCGGCGGCACCGAAAAGCGCGGCGCTCTAGGCTATGCGCAGGTTTCGCTTATCATCGACAACTCCGCACACATCTTTGATTCTGACAGCAGCGAGATTATGCTGACCCGCCGCTACTACCGCAGCGGGGAGAGCGAATATTATATTAACCGCGAATCCGTGCGCCTCAAGGATATCAACAACCTCCTCATGGACACCGGACTCGGGCGCGACGGGTATTCTATCATCGGTCAGGGCAGGATAGGCGAGATAGTTTCGAGCCGCTCGACTGACCGGCGCGAGGTCTTTGAGGAAGCCGCAGGTATCTCCCGCTACCGCTACAGAAAAGAGGAAGCGGAGCGCAAGCTTGAGAAGACGGAAGAAAATCTTGTGCGCATAAATGACAAGATAGAGGAACTGGAAATGCAGGTAGGCCCGCTGAAAAAGCAGGCGGAGACGGCAAAACAGTACCTCAAACTGCGCGACGAACTCAAGGTGCAGGAAGTCTCGGCATGGATGGCGACGCTCGACAAACTGCATGAGCAGTCAGAGCTTGTAAACACCGAATATGAGCAGACAAAGAGAAGCCTTGAGCAGGCAAAGGACGAGCTCCAGGCACTTTATGCCTCCTCCGGCAGCATCAGCGAGCGCATGCACCGCAAGGATGTCGAGTCCGAACAGGCGCGCGAAAGGCTCTCTGCGGCAGAAGGTCAGGCGGCCCAGTGCGAGAGCATGGCGGCCGTGCTGCGAGCGGACGTAAAAAGCAGCAAAGAGAGCATGAATCGCATGCTTGGAGACATTGCAGAGCAGGAAAACCGCGTAAAAAGTGTGCAGCAGAACATCGACGAAAGCCTGGGTCGGCTGACCCAGATTGACCTCGAATTGACCTCCGTGCGGGAGGAGATGACCGCAAACTCGAACATGGTCGAGGGCTGCCGCATGAAGCTCGGCGGAAGAGAGAGCAGCGTCACCCAGCTCAGCGATAAGGTGAACAAAATATCAGTCGAAGCGCGTTCGATGGATTCGCGCATTGCGATGCTCTCCGAAATGGAGAAGGACTATGAGGGGTACTCCAAGGCGGTCAAGACCGTCATGCGCGAAGCGGGGAGAGGAAACCTCAAGGGCATACATGCGCCGGTGGCAAACCTGGTCCGTGCGGAGGACGAGTATGCGCTCGCTATCGAGACGGCACTCGGGGCGGCGGGACAGAACATCGTTGTCGACACGCAGAACGACGGACGCCGGGCTATAGAGCTGCTGAAGAAGAACGACTCGGGACGGGCGACTTTCCTTCCGGTGGACACGATCCGCGGAAGCGTAATGCGCGACGCGCCGGTGAACGACCCGGGCTTTGTCGGAATCGCATCGGAGCTTGCGCAGTATGACGCGAAATACAGGGATATTTTTGAAAATCTTCTCGGACGCACGGTTATTGCCGAGGCGATGACCGACGCGATAAGAATATCGAAGAATAACGGCAACAGGCTGCGCATCGTGACGCTGGACGGACAGCTTATAAACGCCGGCGGCTCGATGACCGGCGGCAGCAGCGCAAAGGGCACGGGTATAATCTCCCGGGCAAACGAGCTGGAGAAGCTCAGAAAGCAGAGAGAAAAGCTCGAAGAAAACGAGAAGAGCTTTACCCAGCAGCTTGAGCGGGCGAAGACAGACCTTGCCGCCGTGCGCTACCAGCTCGACATGAAGCTGGAGGAGCAGGCGGAGATAAAGAGCAGACTGTCTTCTCTCGAAGCGGAAAAGCGCGCGGTGGAAAGTTCCGCGGCGCAGTTAAAACTCCTGCTCGAAAGCCTCACCGGGGACAGCCAGGCGCGGCACGAGGCAGTGGAAGCCTGCCAGAGAAAGATAGACAGCTTCAACGAGCGGCTGAAGGAAAAGGAAGCGGAGATCGCCGGGATAAACGAGAAGGCCAAGGCCATCAGGGACGAGATCGCAGAGATAAGCCGCAGCAAGATGGAGCTGGAGGGCAAGCGCACCCGCGCCGATAAGGAGGCGCAGGAGCGCAACAGCGACATTCTCGACCTTGAACGCAAGACGGCAAAGATAGAGCAGAAGAAGCTTGCCGCCGACATGGAAGAAAAGCAGATAATGGACAAGCTCTGGGAAAACTACGAGCTGAGCCATACCGCGGCGCAGGCGCTGCGGCAGCCGGTGGAGAGCCTGACAAAGGCAAACAAGCTTATCGGCGATTTGCGCCGGCAGATAAACGCACTCGGCACGCCGAACCTCGGCGCGATAGAGGAATACGACAGAGTCAGCGAACGCTACGGGTTTCTTTCCGGACAGCGCGACGACGTGACAAAGGCGAAGAGCGAGCTTGTCGGCATCATCAAGGAGATCACGGGTCAGATGGAGGAGGTCTTCGTCGCACGCTTCAAGGAGATAGACGAGTGCTTCCGCCAGACATTCCTTGAGCTCTTCGGAGGCGGCAAGGCCGCGCTGAGACTTGAGGACGAAAACGATGTGCTCAACTGCGGGATAGAGATAAAGGTGCAGCCGCCAGGCAAGGCGCTGACGAACCTGAGCCTCCTCTCCGGCGGAGAGATGGCGTTCGTCGCGATAGCGCTGTACTTCGCGATACTCAAGGTGCGCCCCACACCGTTCTGCGTGATGGACGAAATAGAGGCAGCATTGGACGAGGCGAACGTCACGCGCTATGCCGAGTACATGCGCCGTATGTCCGACAAGACGCAGTTTCTCGTAATCACGCACCGCCGCGGCACGATGGAAGAGGCAGACATGCTCTACGGCGTGACGATGCAGGAAAAGGGCGTATCGACGGTCATAGAGCTCGACCTTGAGAACGCACAGAAAACGATAACGCAATAAAGACTTCGCCAAAGAACAAAAGGTTCTTTGACGAGGAGGCTGCGTTCGACACTCACTTCGTGAGAAGTATTTTTCGCGAGGTACACGCCCCCGCGAAAAATGTATTTGATTGATTTTTCGCCGTGCGCGGTGAAAAACTCTGCGAGGCTTTTAAAGACTGAGCTCTCCCGAAAAGGGGAGACTTTGATACGGCACACGGAATAAAAAACAGGAGGTCAAGGCATGGGATTTTTTGACAAGATTTTCTCGGGACTCACAAAGACCCGCACGAATATGGAGGAGCTTGAGGAGCTCTTCAAGAACTATAAATTCGAAAGCGACGATTTTTATGAGGAGCTGGAGGATCTGCTCGTCATGTCCGACATCGGCGCAGAGACGACCGACAAGGTTATTGAAAAGATGCGCCTGCTGTGCTTTGACCGCAACATAACCAAGGGCTACAAGGCGAAGGAATGCCTGATGGAGATACTGATGCAGTATCTCGAGACGGGCGACAACAGCCTGAAGCTTTCGACAAAGCCGTCGGTCATACTGATGGTGGGGGTAAACGGCGTCGGCAAGACGACGACGATAGGAAAGCTTGCCGCAATGCTGATGGCAGAGGGCAAGAAGGTGCTGCTGTGCGCGGGCGATACTTTCCGTGCAGCCGCGGCAGAGCAGCTCGGCATATGGGCAGAGCGCACGGGCGCGGACATAGTACGCCACGAGGAGGGCAGCGACCCTGCGGCGGTGGTATACGACGGCATATGCGCGGGCAAGGCGAGAGGCGCGGACGTAATTATAATCGACACGGCGGGGAGACTGCACAACAAGCAGAACCTCATGAACGAGCTGTCAAAGATGCGCCGCATTATTGACCGCGAGCTTCCGGACGCGGATGTAGAGACGCTTATGGTGCTCGACGCGACGACGGGACAGAACGGACTTATACAGGCAAAGCAGTTTCTCGACACGGCAGGGCTCACGGGCATTGTGCTCACAAAGCTCGACGGCACGGCAAAGGGCGGCATAGTCTTCGCGATAGCGCAGGAGCTGAAGCTGCCGGTCAAGTATGTAGGCGTCGGAGAAAAGGTGGACGACCTCATACCGTTTGACGGGAAAAACTTCGTGGAGGCGCTGTTCAAATGAGGCTTATACTTGCAAGCAACAACAAGAACAAGCTGCGCGAATTCAAACAGCTTTTCGAGGGCATGGACATAGAGCTTCTCAGCCAGAGCGAGGCAGGGCTTAATCTCGACGTTGAGGAGACGGGCACGACATTCGAGGAGAACGCATATCTCAAGGCGAAGGCCGTCACCGACGCGCTCGGCTGCGCGGCGGTCGCGGACGACTCGGGGCTTGTGGTCGACGCGCTTAACGGCGAGCCGGGGATATACTCGGCACGCTACGGCCCCGGGCACGATGCGTCCGACGAGGACAGGTATAATTACCTGCTCAAGAAACTCGGCGACGAGAAGAACCGCAGCGCGAGATTCGTGTGCTGCATATGCTGCACGATGCCGGACGGCACGGTGCTGAGAGCGCGCGGAGAGTGCGAGGGCGAAATAATGCACGGGCCCAAGGGCAAGGGCGGCTTCGGCTATGACCCGATATTCAAGCCCGAGGCGACAGAGCGCGGCATGGCGGAGCTGACGGCAGACGAGAAGAACGCAATATCCCACAGAGGCAAGGCGATGAGAATCTTTGCCGAAGAACTGAAGAGGTATTATAATGGCAATAACAAGTAAGCAGAGAGCCCAGCTCAGGGGCATGGCAATGAGCATAGACACGATAATCCAGATAGGCAAGGGCGGAATAACGGAGAGCGTTGTTGAATCCGTATCCGCAGCGCTCAAGGCACGGGAGCTTGTGAAGGGGAGAGTGCTTGAAAACTCGATGCTCACGGCGCGCGAAGCCTGCGACGAGCTTTGCGAAAAGTGCAAGGCTGAGGGCGTGCAGGTAATCGGCACAAAGTTCGTGCTCTACAAGCGCAACGAGAAAGAGCCGAAGATAGAGCTGATAAAGGACAAGAAAAAATGACGACGGTCATTTACGGCGGCAGCTTCAACCCGCCGCATCTGGGGCACGTCTCGGCGGCGCGGTCGGTATACGAGGCGCTGAAGCCGGACAGGTTCCTGATAATTCCGACGAACATAGCACCGCACAAGGCGGTGTCTGCCGGAAGCCCGGACGCCGCGGCAAGGCTTATGATGTGCAGGCTGGCTTTTGCGGAGATACCCGGCGCGGAGGTCTCCTCGATGGAGATGGAGCGCGAGGGCAAGAGCTACACCGCCGACACGGTGAGCATACTGCGGGGGAAATACCCGGAGGATGAGTTTTACCTCGTGGTCGGGACGGATATGTTTCTGAGCTTCCGCGAATGGCACGAATATAAATACCTGCTGGATAACTGCACGCTGGCGGTTCTGTCACGCGAGACGGACGACAGGGGAGAGATACTCGATTTTAAGCGCAGCCTTGAAACCGGGGAAGACGCGCATATCAGACTCATAGAGCATGAGCCGCTGCCGATGAGCTCGGCGCAGATACGCGCGATGCTGCCGGGAGCCGAGGGCGCGGAGTTTTTAAGCGACGGGGTATACTCGCTCATAATCAAAAACCGGTGGTACGCGTCAAAGCCGGAGCTGCAGTGGCTGCGGGAAAAGGTGCGGCCGTACCTCACGGAAAAGCGCGCAAGGCACGTTGCCGGATGCGAGGAGCAGGCGGTGAAGCTTGCGCAGCGCTGGGGAGCGGATGTCTATGAAGCCGCCGAGGCGGGCATACTGCACGACATAACGAAAAAACTCAGCGACGAAGAACAGTTGATAATGTGCGACAAATATGGTATTATTCTCGACGCCGCAGAAAGGCGCAACCCGAGGATACTCCATGCGCGCACGGGCGCGGCACTCGCACGGGAAAAGTTCGGGATACCGGACGGGATATATTCCGCGATACGCTGGCACACGACCGGGAAACCGGACATGAGCCTGATGGAAAAGATAATTTATCTTGCCGACTTCACCGAGCCGACAAGAGACTTCGAGGGCGTCGAGCCGCTGCGGCAGCTCTGCTTCGAGAGCCTCGACGGGGCGATGGAGCTGGGGCTTCGGATGAGCCTTGAAGAGATACGCTCAAGAGGCGAGGACGCCTATAAAGACACGGTTGACGCTTACCAATGGTACAGGGACAGCGCCTCGGCGCTGCCTGAAAATAAAAAAGGAGGAAGCAAAATATGCTGACAGCTGAACAGATAGCCGCCATAGCAGCAAAAGCTTTGGAGGACAAGAAGGCAAAAGACATAAAGGTGCTCAGAACCACGGAGCAGACGGTGCTTGCGGATTACTTCGTGATCTGCAACGGTACTTCCTCCACGCACATAAAGGCACTGGTGGACGAGGTGGACAAGCAGCTTTCGGAGGCCGGTGAGCCGCCGGTACGCCGCGAGGGTCTGCGCTCGGATATATGGGTGCTGATGGATTTCGGCTGCGTTATCGTCCATGTGTTTACGGACGAGGCGCGCAAGTTCTATAACCTTGAGAGGCTTTGGAGCGACGCAGAGGTGGTGGATCCCTCAAGCCTTCCGCGCCCCTGACTACAGGGGCATTCGGATCAAAAATAAAAATTTTAATTGGGAGAGTTGATTCACCATGAGATATGATTTTGCTGCAATAGAGAAAAAATGGCAGGACCGCTGGGAAGAGAGCAAGCCTTACGCCGCCGAGACCGGCAGCGCCAAGCCCAAGTTCTACGGTCTTATCGAGTTCCCGTACCCCTCCGCCGCCGGCCTGCACGTCGGCCATCCGCGTCCCTTTACGGCGATGGACATCATCACGCGCAAAAAGAGAATGGAGGGCTACAACGTCCTCTTCCCGATAGGCTTTGACGCGTTCGGTCTGCCGACCGAGAACTTCGCGATAAAGAACCACATCCACCCGGCAATCATCACTCAGCAGAACATCAAGAACTTCACCCGTCAGCTCAAGATGCTCGGCTACGGCTTTGACTGGGACCGCTGCGTAGACACGACAGACCCCAATTACTACAAGTGGACGCAGTGGATATTCCTGCAGATGTTCAAGAAGGGGCTTGCGTACAAGACCACGATGCCCGTCAACTGGTGCACCAGCTGCAAGTGCGTGCTGGCAAACGAAGAGGTCGTCGAGGGCGTGTGCGAGCGCTGCGGTTCACCCGTTGTGCGCAAGGAGAAGAGCCAGTGGATGCTCGGCATCACCAAGTATGCCGACAGACTCATAAACGATCTGGACGATCTGGATTATATCGAGCGCGTCAAGATTCAGCAGAAGAACTGGATAGGCCGCTCCACCGGTACTGAGGTCACATTCAAGACCAATGTCGGCGACGACGTCACTGTTTTCACGACCCGTGCGGACACGCTCTTCGGCGTGAGCTACATGGTCATTTCACCGGAGCACCCGATGCTCGACAAGTGGAAGGACAGCATCGCGAACTGGAGCGAGGTCGAGGCATATAAAGAGGCCGCATCCCGCAAGTCCGACTTCGAGCGCGGGGAACTCAACAAGGACAAGACCGGCGTGCGTCTTGACGGCATAGAGGCGATTAACCCCGTGAACGGCGCGACCGTTCCGATGTTCGTCTCCGACTACGTCCTCATGGGCTACGGCACCGGTATCGTCATGGGCGTTCCGGGCCACGACCAGCGCGACTGGGACTTCGCAACGAAGTTCGGTCTGCCGATAATCGAGGTCGTCTCCGGCGGCGACGTCACCAAGGAAGCTTTCGTCGCAAAGGACGACAGCGCGATAATGGTAAACTCCGGCTTCCTCAACGGAATGACCGTCAAGGAGGCTATCCCCGCAATGCGCGAGTACGCAATCGAGCACGGCTGGGGCAAGGAAAAGGTCAACTACAAGCTGCGCGACTGGGTCTTCTCACGTCAGCGCTACTGGGGCGAGCCGATTCCCCTTGTCAGCTGCCCGAAGTGCGGCTGGGTTCCGCTGCCCGAAAGCGAGCTGCCGCTGGTTCTGCCGCAGGTTGAATCCTACGAGCCGACCGATGACGGCGAGTCTCCTCTGAGCAAGATGACCGACTGGGTCAACACCACCTGCCCCTGCTGCGGCGGCCCGGCAAAGCGCGAGACCGACACCATGCCTCAGTGGGCAGGGTCGAGCTGGTACTTCCTGCGCTATATGGATCCGCACAACGACAAGGAGCTTGTCAGCAAGGAAGCAGAGGAATACTGGGGCCCGGTAGACTGGTACAACGGCGGCATGGAGCACACAACGCTGCACCTGCTTTACAGCCGCTTCTGGCATAAGTTCCTGTACGACATAGGCGTTGTACACACCAAGGAGCCTTACGCAAAGCGCACGTCCCACGGCATGATCCTCGGCAAGAACCCGCACTATGTCGGCTACGCCGCGACCGAGGAGGAGAAGCAGGCACTCATCGACAAGTACGGCGCACAGGCACAGCGCACGGCGGTCAAGATGTCGAAGTCTCTCGGCAATGTCGTGAACCCCGACGACGTCGTGAAGGCCTACGGCGCGGACACGATGCGTCTGTACATCATGTTCATAGGCGACTTTGAGAAGACCGCAACCTGGTCGGACGACGCAGTCAAGGGTTCGAAGCGCTTCCTCGACCGCTGCTGGAACCTGATGGATATTGTCACCGAGGGCGAGATATCCAAGAAGAACGAGAGCATCATCCACAAGACCATAAAGAAGGTCACCGAGGACATAGACACGCTCAAGCTCAACACCGCTATCGCGGCGCTCATGACCATGGTCAACGAGTTCTACGCAAACGGCCTGACCAAGGGCGACCTTGAGATGCTGCTTCTGCTGCTGTCCCCGTTCACGCCGCACATCGTTGAGGAGATGTGGGAGCAGATGGGCTTTGCCGCAAAGTACGGCAAGATGGCAATGCAGATGGATTGGCCGAAGTACGACGAGAGCAAGACCGTCGACGCCGAGCGCGAGATGGCAGTGCAGGTAAACGGCAAGCTGCGCAGCACGATCCGCATCAGCACCGACGCGAGCGAGGACGAGATTGTCGCCGCCGCCTGCGCCGACGAGAAGATCCAGCGCCAGATGGAGGGCAAGACCCTGGTCAAGACGATTGTCGTAAAGGGCAAGATCGTGAACCTCATACTCAAATAAGACGCCCGACCGCACAAAGTTGTTGACAACAGACGCTTCAGCCGTTATAATACTAACGTTAAAAAGCCAATTAATTGGCCCTTGAAGCGCCGCAAGGCGTATTTGGAGGGAGGGAAATAAATGTCTGAAATCTACGTCAAGGAAAACGAGTCTCTGGACAATGCTCTGAAGAGATTCAAGCGCAGCTGCGCAAAGTCCGGCGTTCTGGCCGACCTCAGAAAGAAGGAGTACTACCAGAGCCCCAGCGTCAAGCGCCGCAAAAAGTCCGAAGCCGCTCGCAAGAACAAGAATAAGCGTTATTATTAATGCGATATAAAATCTCCCGTACCGATGAGGTACGGGAGATTTTTTTGTTTTCGTCAAAGAACATGTGGTTCTTTGACGAAGCGAGAAGTATTTTCGTCGACGTACACGCCGCCGACGAAAATGTATTCGATTGATTTTTCGCCGTGTGCGGCGAAAAACTCTGCGAGGCTTGGGGGGGAGATGGGCGGAGCGGGGGAGAGCATATGAGGGAGAGAAGCTTTGCGCG
>CAZFCH010000003.1:0-44126 GCA_964517445.1 uncultured Oscillospiraceae bacterium
ACGTTGAAGAGCTGTTCCCTCCCGTCGCCGAAGGTACGCCGCTCGAGGGTGCGAAGCTCATTCTCGAAACTGTTCCGGGTATGGCCGAGTGCGACGACTGCGACGAGATTTTCAATGTCATCGAGCATGAGGGTTACTGCCCGAACTGCGGAAGCTTTGATAAGACCGTGCTTACGGGGAAAGATTTCACGATAAAGGAGATCCACATCCCTGAGAGCAACTGACCACTTTATTTAAAAACGCCAAAAATACTGCCGCTTCCCAAACAGAAAGCGGCAGTATTTTCTTCATGTTGTCTTAGAATTTTGCAATGATGTCCTTAATCTTGTCAAAGAAGCTCGACACTGAGGTGACGACCTTTTTCACCGTTTCGACGAAGCCGACAACCTTGGTCTTTGCATCGGATACCTTCTGCAGCGTCCCCTGTACCTCTTCCACTCTCGCCTTGAGCGAATCAGCGTCAAGCCCTTCGAGTGAGCGGCACAGGTCGATGAGCTGCTGTATCTGAGTATCGGTCAGCGTGACATTGTAGCGTCCCGCGATTTCGATAATCTCGGCGCGTATCTCGTCGTCGGTCATCTTCTGGGTCTCATCGAGCATGAGCTTCAGCTCGTTTACGATGGAGGTCGAATCCATGCTGCCTATCTCACTTGCAAGCTCGCCGGTAATCGTAAGCTCCTGCGTGCTGACAAGCTTTGCCAGATCATCCAGCTTTTTGCCGGTCATGTCTTCATAGGCCTTATATACGCCGGTAAGTGCCGCAGTGCCGCTGACCTCAAAGGGCGCGGCGACAATAATACGCGCATCGGTTATGCCCGCCGTCGCAAGAGCGCTTATATACATTTCACCGGTGCACCATGTGATATTGCTTGTGGTAACGTCCATGCCGCTGCCCTCGGGCAGAAGCTCGACATACACGCAGGAAATTGACCTTGTGCCGATGAGGCTTTCGTCCACATAGCCCTGAAGCCACTGACGCTCCTCGCTGTTCGTGACGCGCAGCTCAATCGCATCGCCGCGATTGATGCCGAAGGCGTTATACACAGCAGTAATCTGGTCATCCGTGAGATCCGCGCCGATGACTGCACGGCTCTGTATATTCTCGGCGTAGGCCGGGACTATCATTCCCACTGCCAACACAATTATGAGTAAGATTGTAACAAGCTTTTTCATTTTTGTCTCTCCTTTCAAAGCTCGGATATAGAGACGAATAGTTTTTCATTTTGTTCCACACATTTGGTACGGGGCATACCTTACCACAAGTCTGCCGGTAAATAAAGTCTTTTTGTGAATCTTCGTCAATCTTGACCATTTATGTTCTTTATAATTTCTTTCTGCATCAGCAACTTTATATGGAGCAGACTGTTTCACTCCACCGCTGTGGGAAAAATATTGCTGTAAATTGGCTCTTGACGCCTCCCGGCAAAGCCTATATACTGAACTCAGCTAACAAAAAGCCGCCGACACAGGCGGGCAAATTTCACTTAGGAGGCAATTTTTTGAAAGTAATAATCTGTGACGACTATAAAAGTCAAAGCGCTGCCGGTGCGGATATTATCGAGGAGATAGTCCGCAAGAACCCCAACTGCTGCCTCGGTCTTGCCACTGGCTCAAGCCCTGTCGGAATGTATCAGGAGCTTGCACGCCGCTGCCGTGAGGAGGGGCTTGACTTCTCCAAGGTACACACCGTGAACCTTGATGAGTACATCGGCCTTGAGCCGACGCATGACCAGAGCTACAGATACTTCATGGACTCCAACCTCTTTGACCACATAAATATTGATAAGAAGAACACCTATGTTGCCAAGGGCACCGGTGATATCGACTCGAACATTGCGGAGTTTCAGGCTGTTATCGCCAACAGCTGCGTTGAGCTTCAGGTGCTCGGCGTCGGCCCGGACGGTCACCTTGCGTTCAACGAGCCGGGCAAGGAGCTGTACTGGCACGCGCACAAGGAAGTCCTTGATGAGAGCACCATTGACGCAAACGCGCGTTTCTTTGCCTCACGCGACGAAGTTCCCCGCTACGCTGTGACAATGGGCATAGGCGAGATAATGATGGCAAAACGCCTGCTGATGATCCTCAGCGGTTCAAACAAAGTCGACGCCGCCCGTCAGCTCCTTATGAGTGATGCCGTCACTTGTGCCTGCCCCGCAACGCTTATGAAGCTGCACCACGACGCTACTGTCATCATCACCCGTGAGCTTGCCGACGCCATCGGCTATAAAGGCTGATTTGTCTGCAAAAAACCTCACAGCTTTTTCCAATCTGTATCAAGCAATCAAATGGACTTGCCGCCTGCGAATGCAGGCGGCAAGTCTTTTTAAGTGTCCGCGATTTTCGACATTGGCATGGCAAAAATGCGGCGCGTTTTTATTTTCCTTTTCGCAGTCTGTTCACAAGCTCAGCGTCGCTCTGGACATTGAGCGTTTTATAATCCGTGTAGATTACCTTTCCCGGCAGTGCACCGGACGGCTTCTTCACAAAGCGCAGCATTGTATAATCAACCGGGATCTTCGCCCCGCCGCGGCCCTGCGAGTAATGCGCCGCGATTACCGCCGCCTGCTCTATGCTGCGCTCCGGAGGCTCTGCGCCCTCACAGCGGAGGATGACATGGCTGCCGTGTATTTTCTGCGTGTGCAGCCAGTAATCCGTGCGTCGGCCAAGCTTTGTGGTCAGCTCATCATTCTGGATGTTGCTGCGTCCGACAAGCACCTCAAGCCCGTCATCGGTGACGAAGCTCAGCGGAGCCTGCGCCTTTGCCTTATCTGCATTGGTGTTCTTTCTTTTTTTGATGAACCCGGTCGCGATAAGCTCACGGCGAATATCCGAAACGTCCTTTTCGCTCTCTGCGCTCTCCAGCAGTTCGAGCACGCTGTTGAGATAGTCAAGCTGCTTTTCACCCTCCGCAGTGAGTTTTGTGAGGTGCTCCTGTGCAGCCTTCATCTTGCCGTATTCTTTGAAGAGTGCCGCTGCGTTCTGCTGCGGTGTCTTCAACGGGTCAAGCTCGATTCGCACGGTCGGGCAGTCCGGCTCGTAATAATCCTCACACTCAAGGGTCCGGTCTCCCCTGTTGATACGGTATAGGTTCGCCTTTATAAGCTCCGCGCGGCGGCGAAGCGATTCCCTGTCATCCGCGCGGCGCAGCTCCTCAAGCTGGGCGGCAAGCTTTCTTTGCTGGCGGTCACGCATTGTGCGGACAGTCTTTGTCAAATCATGGCTGCGGCGGCGCTGCTGTTCGAGCTTGTCGCGCTCGGAATAAAATCTGTCGAGCAGCGCTGAAAAGCTCTCCTGCTCCTGACAGT
Source organism: uncultured Oscillospiraceae bacterium (assembly GCA_964517445.1). GTDB lineage: Bacteria > Bacillota > Clostridia > Oscillospirales > Oscillospiraceae > Limivicinus. Next base: position 3,306 of record CAZFCH010000003.1, read on the forward strand.
CCATCGTCTCGCCGTACTGACCTATTTTCATAAAGCTGAAGTCTGTCGGTTTCCCGTCGGAGAGCAGCATATATGGGTGCATCTCGCCCGCGCTCACGCTTTCACAGAAGGCATCGAGCATCTCCGGCAGCATTTCATATCCGCCGCTGCGGTATGCAAGCTCACGGCACACGAGCGGTGAAAGTCCGGCAAAACTATCAAGAAGCCATTTGTCAACGGGCTTGTCACAATCTGCCGACGCGATGAGCGTACGGCGCTGCTCAGGGCTCGTTTTGAGTATCTGCGGCTTTGTCTGCGCCGGCGGCATACGGTATATCATCCCCGGCAGCATACGCCGCATCGCGTCCCCGCCGAAGTCCATCCTGCGCATGCAGTCGGTTATTCTCCCCTCGGCGTCGACGAGAATCAGGTTTGAGCTGCGGCCGATAAGCTCGGCAACGAGCTTCTTTCGCGTCTCAAAGCCCAGCTCGTCCCGGCTGTCAAGCTCGATGCAAAGCATACGCTCCCCTTCCGGCTGGCTGACCGAGGCAATCCTTGCACCTACAAGATGCTTGCGCATGAGCATGCAGAACATCGGCGGTTCGGCCGGGTTTTCAAAGGAAGCCTTTGTCAGATGCACTCTCGCGCTGCCCGTTCCGGCTGAAATGAGCAGACGCAGGTTTTCCCCCTTGGAGCGCAGGGAGATAATCAGCATATCCCGTTCCGGCTGCTGCACCTTATCGATACGCCCTCCGGTGAGTTTCTCGCTCAGCTCAGATGTGAGTGCGGAAAGGCATATTGCGTCAAGCGGCATCGTCCGTACCTCCGGCAATAATGTTGAACAGCTCGTTTATCCGTGCCGTTCTCCCCTGCAAATACAGCCAACCGAACAGAGCCTCAAGTCCTGTCGCCGCATGATACTGACCGATATCAGCATTGTGCGGCACGGAGTTTACCTTGGCGTTCCTACCGCGCTTATAGACCCCCGTTTCCTCCGGGGTAAGCTCCGGCAGCAGCTTTGCCGCGGCTTCCGCCTGTGCTTCGGCGCGGACGAAGGCGACCGTCATCCTGTGCATTTCGGCAACTGCCGTGTGTCCGTCTGAGCAGAGCTTGCTCCTGTAAAGCAGCTCATACACCGCGTCACCGACGTGTGCAAGGCCGAGCATGCTTATTTTATTCACGTCCTGAACGGGCATTTCAGGGAAAAAACCGTACATATATCTCTCCTTCTGCGACAAACGGGCGTCGGTAAACGCCCGTTTTTTATGCTTTATTCGTCATACCCCAGACTGTCGCTCTCGCGGCTCATGTCTGATGCAAGGCTGAGGTCGCTGTCCTGCGCAAGGCCGAGACCGCGCTGGATTTCGTTCCAGCCCTCGCGGTCAATGACGACCTGCCGCGGCTTCGCTCCCTCATACGGGCCGACGATGCCAAGCTCTTCCATCTGGTCAACAATGCGTGCGGCTCTGGAATAGCCGAGCTTAATGCGCCGCTGGAGCATCGAGACGGAGCATGATTTTGTCTCCAGCACGACCTCAACCGCCTGCGGAAGCATCTCGTCATAGCCACCGAGGCCGCTCTTCTCCTCCTTGGAGGCCTTCCCGCTGTCGCCGCCGGAGTTTTTGTCCTCAGCGGCTTTGTTCATAAACTCCTCAATCTCGCTGTTATTCTGCGCCGTGCCGCCCGAGCCTTCCTTGATGAAGCGCACAACTTCCTCGCGCTCCTCATCGGAAACGAACGCGCCCTGAATACGGACGGGCTTTCCGCAGCCGACGGGGGAAAACAGCATATCGCCCATACCGACAAGCTTTTCTGCGCCGCCCTGGTCGAGAATGATGCGGCTCTCCATCGCGGACGAGACCGCAAACGCGATGCGCGACGGGATATTGGCCTTCATAAGGCCGGTGATAACGTCCGCTGACGGACGCTGCGTTGCGATAACAAGGTGCATACCGGCGGCGCGTCCCATCTGCGCCACACGGCATATGCTCTCCTCGACTTCCTTGGAAGCGACGAGCATAAGATCCGCCAGCTCATCAATGACGATGACAACCTGCGGCAGAGTCTGTTCCCCGGAAGATGCGCAGTGCCGGTTGTAGCTCTCAAGGTCGCGCACGCCGATCTCGGAGAAGAGCCGGTAGCGCTTGAGCATTTCAACGACCGACCACTGCAGTGCGCCCGCTGCCTTTTTCGGATCGGTGACGACAGGCACATAGAGGTGCGGGATGCCGTTATACACGCCGAGTTCGACCATCTTCGGGTCGATCATAATGAGTCTGACCTCGTCCGGCCGCGCCTTGTACAGCAGCGACAGGATAAGCGAGTTCATACAGACGGATTTACCGGAGCCGGTAGTACCGGCAATAAGCATGTGCGGCAGCTTTGCGATATTGCCGACAATGCAGTCGCCGCCGATGTCTTTGCCGAGGGCAAAGCTAAGCTTTGATTTTGCCGACGTGAACTTCGGCGATTCAATTATATCGCGCAGGTAAACGGTACTGACAATCTTGTTCGGCACCTCTATCCCGACGGTGGATATCTTGTCCGGAATAGGTGCAATGCGCACATTCACGACGCCCAGCGCAAGAGCGAGGTCGCCTGCAAGGTTTGTGACTCTTGCGAGCTTCACTCCCTGGTCAAGCTCTATATCGTAGCGCGTGACCGTCGGGCCGCGCGTCACGCCGACAATCGTCGCGCTTATGCCGAAGCTTCTTATCGCGCCCTCAAGGCGCTCTTTGTTGGTGGCTATCTCCTCGCGTGAATCCACTGTAGGCACGCCGCCGCTCCTTAATAGTGACAGCGGCGGGAACTCATAGTCAGGTTTGTCCGCGGTCGTGCTTATCGTCTCGGCGACAGCCTGCGCCTCAGCCTCCACCTCCGCGCGATCTATTTTCTTTATTTTCGGTGAGTCGGATTTCTCAGGCGATACGGCAGCGGATTTTCCGGGTGACTTCTTCGCCTCCGGCTTTGTGCTCTCAGGCTCTGCAAGCTGCACACCGGCAAGCGCCGCGGCTTCTTTCATTGAAAGCGGAGCAACTCCGTCAGTTACAAGCGCAGTATCGGGTTTCTGGTTTTTCGTGCCGCGTCCGGTTTTTGCGCTGCGCCCGTCAGGCAGCTCAAGCACGTCGTCGTCATCGCCGAGTGGGATATCTATAGGATAAGAGGAGCGGTTTATACGCTCAATCTTGCTGGGCGTCCGGCTCACCGGAACTTTACCCGCGACAGAATTCACGGGCTTGAGCGTATCCTCATACATGGACGGATCGTATTTTGCCTCGACCTGAAGCTTGACCTTGTCCGCAACCTTTTGGAAACTGCCGTTAAAGGAGATAATAACTGCAAATACGAGCCCCACCAGCAGCACCGGCAGCGCACCGTATATGCTGAAAGCACTCTCCAGCGCATAGGCGATAAGTCCGCCGAACACGCCGGCTGAATCAAGCCGCTGCCCCTGCTCAAACAGAAGGCTGCACATGATCTTGATGTCTCCGCCGTCAAGCTGGTATTTATACATCATCAGGCTCATAACGGACGCAGCAAGGATTGGTATCATCAGCGCGCAGAAGACGCGCAGCGCCACGGGACGCCCGCGGTGAAAGCCGAGAATCACTGCGATAAGCAGGAACACCGGCGCTGTGAGCCAGTAGCCCCACCCAATCAGGCCTTTTATAAGATTAGAGAAGAATAGGATGAACGCGCCCTCATTCATAAAATAGCTGATGCCGACGAAGAGCGCAAGAAACAGAGACAGTACCGCGCCTATCTCGCGCCTGACCGGCACCACCGGATCCGGCGGCTGAGTCGGTTGCGCCTTCGCGCTCGTCTTTTTTGAGGACGAGGTTTTCTTTTTTGTTGTGGTTTTCTTAGCTTGTGCCATTTATAGAAAGTCCTTTCATGATCAGAAGATCATCGTCAGAATAATGGACAAAACACCGATGACCCAGCAGTAATATGCAAAGCCTCCAAACTTACCTTTCGAGCTTATGTACTTGAGCAGATTAATTGACACAACGCCGGCGACCAGCGCGACAGCCATGCCGACGAGATAGGCCGGGACATTCTGCCATTCTATCCCCTCCTGCGCTGCTTCAACGATGGAGAGAATGTTTGCGCCGAGAACGGCGGGCAGGCTCAGCAGGAAGGAAAACTTCACGGCGAAGTCGCGCCGCAGCCCCGTTGCAATGCCGGCAGTGATTGTGGTCCCGGAGCGGGAGAGCCCGGGGACGACCGCAACGCACTGGCATAGGCCGATTATCAGCGCGTCAAGCACAGTCATATTGCGCTCAGTCTTCTTACCGGGTGTCATTTTATCCGACACATAGAGCATGCAGCCTGTGAGGACAAGTGCAACGCCAATGAAGATATTGTGGTAATAGAGCGTTTCGAGCATACTTTTTATCGGCAGGATAAGAAAAAGCGGGAGCGTTGCCATGACAATCATAAACAGCATACGCGCCGCGGGATAGTGCTCACGCGGCATGCCTGCAAGCGGCCCGAGGTTCACAAAAGCCAGCGTCTCGTAGGTCATGCTGACAATATCTTTCCAGTAAACGATAATGATTGAAATAAGGGTTGCCAGATGCAGGAGCACGTCAAAGAACAAATGCCCGGACTGGATATCAGACATATTGAAAAGATTATTTATCATTGAAAGATGCCCGGAACTTGACACCGGCAAAAACTCGGTAATGCCCTGCACAAGACCAAGGATCACAGCATTCCAAACGCTCATCTGCATAAACCCCCACGGTAATCGTAAAATATATCATATCACATTTATGCTTCAAAAACAAGTAATAGAGAACTGCAGAAGCACGGCATTTTTATAAGAGCTTGAGAACAGGCAAAACAACAGGACGGGCAGCTGAATGCCCGTCCTGTTTGCTATTGGTTCTATCTCAATTATTGACATAGAGCCTATGTTTTATCATGTTGTTTGCCGTGGAGCTTACTTACTCTGCTTCTTCTACAAGCGCGTACTTCTCAAGATACTCGCTTGCAAGCGTCGTTCTTCCGCCGTGAACAAGCGTCTGCAAATAGACATTTGAAAACTCAAGCGTTGCAGACAGCTCATCGTCTGCGTTCACCAGATACTCCAGAAGTTCCGGATACTCATTTCTGAGCTCCTGCATGATGAACTCGCACTGGGTCAGCAGGTCGCCCACTGATGTGCCGTTCTCCATCGCAAGGTCGTACAGGTATCCCTTGCGCTCGCCACTCCACTGGCACAGGCCATAGCCATGACCGCACGTTTCCTTTGGCAGATATTTTATAAACGCTTCTCTGCTCACAGAGCCGTTATCTACACTGTCGGTATAATCCTGCGAAAAATAAAACAGCGAGGTGAAATCCCCTTCGACGCGCGTCGGCTCGCAGGAGCTTTCGGAATCGATGCAGCCGAGTATTGCCGCCGTGCTGTATGGGTTATCAAGCTGCTCAACGAAGTAGTTCCAAATAATGCCGGCGTTGCTGGTGTCATAGGTAGTCTGAGCGGCATATTCCTTTTCCCCGCCGGACACAGCCGGTGACGGGCTCTGCGTCGACGCTGGTTCATCGGAAGTCTCGGGCTGCGCCGTTTCCGTCTGCGTTTGAGTGCTCTTCTGCCCGCTCTCATCATAGAGCGTGAAATTTTTCTCTATGAGAACAGTCTCTGCAGTCTCGCCATTATATTCTGCCGCAGCGGTCAGTCGATATGTATACTCCCCCGCTCCGAGATCCGCAAAATGCATGGACGCATTAAGCGTACCCGCAAGGCTGAACTCCGATAAATACGGCATATAGGTATATTCCTGAATTACTTCTCCGTCCTTGATGAGCTGTCCCGTGATGTTCGTCAGCTGTCCCTTGTCGGTCTTTACAATGCCTCTTATATCAACAACGTTCCCTGCCTTCATATCCGAAGGCTCAGTCGCATCAACAATCGTGATTACAGGAATGTTCGGGTTTGTCGTCGCCGTCGGTTCAGGCGTCGGTTCCGGTGTGGCAGTAGGTTCGGGCGAAGGCGTGGGCGTGGGGGCTGTCGTCTCCCGCGCCGCTGCTGACGGCGTCGGAACTGCATCGTCGGCCTTGCCTGAGCAGCCGGTAAGCGTAAATAATATTGAAAATGCAAGCGTAAGCGCTGCGGCGGACTTTATCGTTTTTGTCATATGTCAGATCTCCGGCATGAATGCTTTTTCATGTTTCGTTATTATACTTCCGTTCAGTCAATATTTCAACACCAAAGATTTAACAATTAACTCTGCACGAAAAAAACAAGAAATTCCTGCTATGCATTTACAACATCAAATTTTTGTAGTATTATTTGTACGATCAAAATTTCAGGAGCTATTATGGAATATAAATTTTGCGTCCCCTGCCTTCTTGGGCTTGAGGGACCGATATCCGACGAACTGAAGAGAATGGACATGGCAAATGTCATGTCCGAGAATGGCCGCGTGTATTTTACAGGCGGAAACGATGCGCTTGCCCGCGCCAATATCTGTCTGCGCATCGGTGAGCGTGTGCTCATCGAAGTGGGCAGGTTTGATGCCTTCACGTTTGATGAGCTGTTTGAAGGCACAAAGGCTCTGCCTTGGGAATCCATCATTCCGAAAGACGGCGCTTTCCCCGTTAAGGGCTACAGTCTCAACTCGAAGCTTTTCTCCGTTTCCGACTGCCAGAAGATAATCAAAAAAGCTGTGGTTGAGCGGCTCAAAAAGTCCTACGGTCTGGAGTGGTTCCCGGAGACGGGCGCACTGTATCAGATTCAGTTCTCAATAATGAAGGACCGCGTCTCTCTCTGCATAGATACTTCTGGCGACGGACTGCATAAGCGCGGCTACCGTCCTGCGCACAATGCCGCCCCCCTCAAGGAGACCATGGCCGCGGCAATGGTTAAGCTCTCGCGTTATCGCGGACGGGACGATTTCTGCGACCCATTCTGCGGCAGCGGAACCATTCCCATCGAGGCCGCGCTTATCGCTAAGAACCGCGCTCCGGGACTCGACCGCGGCTTTTCCGCAATGAACTGGAAGAGCATCGACCGCCGCATCTGGGAGCAGGAGCGCGAGGCCGCCAAGGCCAAGGAGTATCACGGTGACTATAACATCATCGGCGCAGACATTGACCCGAAGGCCATAGAGATTGCCCGTGAGAACGCCAAGCGCGCAGGTGTAGACGACGTTGTCCGCTTCGAGATTGCTGACGCCATGAAGTTTGACCGCAGGACAGAGCGCGGCGTCATCGTCACGAACCCGCCCTACGGTGAGCGCATCATGGAAAAGGAGCAGGCGGAGGAGCTCTACCGCGGCTTCGGCAAAGCGTATCTGCAAAGCGAGAACTGGCAGCTCTATCTGCTGTCCTCCCACACGGAGTTTGAGCGCTGCTTCGGCAAGACTGCCGACAAAAAGCGCAAGCTCTATAACGGCATGATAAAGTGTGATCTGTTCATGTACTTCAAGTAAACGCATCGGAGAGATATAAATGAAGCATCTTTTTATAGTCAACCCCACTGCCGGCGGCAGCGACAAAACCGCAATAGTCACCGAAAAAGTCAGCGCCGCCTTTGCGCATTTTGAAAGCACCGGCGATACGTATGAAATATATGTCACCAAAGCACCCATGGACGCCCCCGGCAAGATAAAGGCCGAAGCTGCGGAGAATGAAAAGCTGCACGTATATGCCTGCGGCGGGGACGGCACTTTCAACGAGTGCGTCTGCGGCGCTGCGGGGCTGGATAATGTTGCCGTCTGCCCTTTCCCCACCGGCACGGGCAACGATTTCTGCCGTATGTTTGGCGAGGAAAAGGACATGTTCCGCGACCTTGATGCTCTCCTGCGCGGCGGCGAGCACCCTATCGATCTTATTGACTGCAACGGCCGCTTCTGTTCAAATATATGCTCCGTCGGCATCGACGCGCGCATCGGTACCTCCGTGCACAACTACAGCAAAATACCCGTCATAGGCGGTGCGACCGGCTATGTTGTCTCCCTTGTCGTAAATGTCTTCAAGGGTATCAACCAGCATATGCGTGTAAAGATTAAGGACTTCTGTGTTGACGAAGAACTTGCGCTTGTCTGTATCTGCAACGGCCGTTACTATGGCGGCGGCTTCAACCCTTCGCTGACCGCCCGTCCGGATGACGGTGTGCTCGATGTCTTTGTCGTCAAGAAAGTCGGACTCATCACGCTCGCCCGTCTGCTCGGCAAATACGCCTCCGGCCACGCAGATGAGTATCCCCATTATATCACGCGCATTCAGACTGATGAAGTCAGCATAAGCTTTGACGAGGACAGCGTCATAAACATTGATGGCGAGGCACTGTATTCTAAGGACGTTAACATCCATGTGATTCACAATGCAGTCAAGCTGATTGTACCCGCAGGGATGACTTTCTTCGGGCAAACCGCCTCTGAGACCGGCTCCGTATAAGGCGCTGTGTGCTTGTAACAAAAAATTCAAAAAATTCTGCCAGGTTTTTTATATATAGGGCTTGCAAATTTTGAAAAGTGTGCTATTATAATCACCGTTAGCACTCGAAGGTGTTGAGTGCTAACGGTGATTAATTTTGTAAAAAATTTTTGGAGGTATATAAGTATGAAACTCAAACCTTTGGCAGACAGAGTTGTGTTGAAGCAGAATGCAGCTGAGGAGCGCACCTCCTCCGGTATTTTTCTGACGGCTTCCGCGCAGGAAAAGCCCGAAGTGTACGAGGTCGTTGAAGTTGGCCCCGGCGGCATGGTCGACGGCAATCAGGTAGATATGATCGTCAAGGCCGGTCAGCAGGTTCTCGTCGGCAAGTACAGCGGCAGCAAGGTCAAGCTCGACGATGAGGAATACACCATCGTCCGCCAGAGCGACATCCTCGCGGTCATCGAGTAAATCAACACATCGGAATTTTAAGGAGGCTTAATTATTATGGCAAAGCAGATTATATATGGTGAAGAAGCAAGAAAGGCTATCGAGCGCGGCGTAAATCAGCTGGCCGATACCGTTAAGATAACCCTCGGCCCCAAGGGCCGCAATGTCGTTCTGGACAAGAAGTTCGGTTCTCCCCTGATCACGAACGACGGCGTTACCATCGCAAAGGAAATCGAGCTTGAGGATGCTTTCGAGAACATGGGCGCACAGCTCATCAAGGAAGTCTCCACCAAGACCAACGACGTTGCCGGTGACGGCACCACCTCCGCAACCGTTCTGGCACAGGCCATGATCGGTGAAGGCCTCAAGAATCTGGCCGCCGGTGCAAACCCGATGGTCATGAAGAAGGGCATTCAGAAAGCCACCAAGGCTGCTGTTGAGGCTGTCAAGACCGCTTCTCAGCCCGTCTCCGGTTCCAAGGATATCGCCCGTGTCGGCACCATCTCCTCCGGCGACGAGGTTATCGGTTCTCTGATTGCAGAGGCTATGGAGAAGGTCAGCCAGAACGGTGTCATCACCATTGAAGAGAGCAAGACCGCTGAGACCTACAGTGATGTTGTCGAAGGCATGCAGTTTGACCGCGGCTACCTCTCCCCTTACATGGCAACCGATATGGACAAGATGGAAGCTGTCATTGACGATGCTCTCATCCTCATCACCGATAAGAAGATTACCAACATTCAGGAAATCCTGCCCCTGCTCGAGCAGATAGTCAAGGCCGGCCGCAAGCTCCTCATCATTGCCGAGGACGTCGAGGGCGAGGCTCTTGCCACCATCATCCTCAACAAGCTGCGCGGCACCTTCACCTGCGTGTGCGTCAAGGCTCCCGGCTTCGGCGACAGACGTAAGGAAATGCTCCAGGATATCGCAATCCTCACCGGCGGTCAGGTCATCTCCAGCGAGCTCGGCATGGAGCTCAAGGATGCCCAGATTAACATGCTTGGTCAGGCACATCAGGTCAAGGTCACCAAGGAGAACACCATCATCGTTGACGGTGCCGGCGACGCTTCCGCTATCAAGGCTCGCACTGCTCAGATTGAGCATCAGATCAGCGTCACCACTTCTGAGTATGACAAAGAAAAGCTTCAGGAGCGTCTGGCAAAGCTGTCCGGCGGCGTAGCAGTCATCAAGGTCGGCGCTGCAACCGAGACCGAAATGAAGGAAAAGAAGCTCCGCATTGAGGACGCTCTCAACGCCACCCGCGCTGCAGTCGCAGAAGGCATCGTCCCCGGCGGCGGCACTGCTTATGTCATCGCCGCAAAGGCTGCCGACAAGCTCGTCTCCACTCTCGAGGGCGACGAGAAGACCGGCGCTGCTCTTGTTGCAAAGGCTCTGAAGGCTCCTATCATGCAGATTGCCGCAAACGCTGGTCTGGAAGGCGCCGTTATCCTCAACAATGTCTACAACAGCACCGACACCAACTACGGTTTTGACGCTGCAAACGACAAGTACGGTGACATGATTGAGCTCGGCATTGTCGACCCGACCAAGGTCTGCCGCAGTGCTCTTGAGAATGCTGCTTCCGTCGCTTCCATGGTTCTGACCACTGAGAGCCTCGTTGCTGACATTCCTGAGAAGAATCCTCCTGTGCCCGCAGCCGGCGGTGACATGGGCGGCATGTATTAATAAGCGCAAGAATTCTATCGCATTATAGAATAACGTCAGTCAGCACCTGCCTTCAAAAAGCAGGTGCTGACTTTTTTTCTTGACAACGTAAGTTTTCTCTGTATAATGGTCAATGTTATTTACCGTCTCTTTTATGACCAAGGAGAAACGTATGGAAAACTCACTGAACATCAAGGTGTCAACATCGTCGCTGCTGAAATACGCACTGCCGACGATACTGTCCAACATCTTCATGAACATCTACAGCATAGTCGATCAGCTTTTCGTGTCCAATCTGCTGGGTACGGATGCTCTCTCCGCCGTAAGCATAACATGGCCGCTGCTGTCCATCACCCTCGCCGTCGGAGTAATGATCTCGACAGGCGGCTGCGCGCTCGTCTCAAATCAGATGGGCGCGGGAGACAATGAGAAGGCACGGGAAAATTTTTCATTCTTCACTTTGTTCAGCGTTATAATCAGCGCAATTTTCTGCGTCGCCGGTATCATTTGCCGCAAGCCTATCCTCTACGCCATGGGCGCGAACGATGCTCTCTACCCGCTCTGTGAGGCTTATGCTATCCCTATTTTCATACTGATTCCATTCGGTATGGTCAGCATGGTGCTGCAAATGTTCTTTGTTGCAGCTGGAAAGCCCGCTCTCGGCTTCTGGTTGTCTATCGCGGGCGGCGTTATAAACATGGTGCTTGACTATGTGCTTATCGCCGTCATCCCTCTCGGCATCGCCGGCGCGGCATATGCAAGCGCAGCGGGGTATATCCTGCAATCTGTAATAGCCGTTGTGTTCTTCTTCGCGAACCGCAAGGGTACGCTCTATTTTGTCCGTCCGAAGTTTAACGGGAAAGCGCTTATCAAGGCCTGTTCCAACGGCATGAGTGAAATGGTCGGCATGCTTGCCGTCACTGTGACCATGATTGCGATGAACGTTATCCTCATGCGTCTGGTCGGCTCGGACGGCGTTGCGGCCGCAGCCGTTATTCTCTCTGCGCAGACCATTCTTTCGGCAAGCTACGGCGGTTATATCTACGGCATCTCCCCCGTCATCAGCTATCACTACGGCGCTGCAAATTATGACGAGCTCCGCAAACTCTACCGCGTCGCGCTGAAAACCATTGCCGTCATGTCCTTCTTCACATTTGTCATTACGTTCCCATTGGCAAAGCCCATCGCCCGCATCTTTGCCAACGGCTCGGCTGCCGTGACGGAAATGGCCGTGCGCGGTATATTCATCTTCGCTGCGGCATTTATGCTGATGGGCTTTAACCTTTTCGCCTCCGGCTTCTTCACTGCGCTGAACGACGGCAAAACCTCCGCTATCCTTTCGCTGTTCCGGACGCTTATCTTCCTTATGATACCGCTGCTGATTCTGCCGTGGCTGCTGGGCGTCGACGGCGTATGGCTCTCGATGCCGGTTGCCGAGGTGCTCAGTATTCTGCTCTCCGTATACTATTTTCGCCATTTCAAAGGCAAATATCATTACGCATAAGGAGACCGTTATGGATCCTATTCAAGATAAACTGATAGCACAATTTCAGAAGATGGATAAAGTCTATGAGGCTTACGCCAAGTCCAAGGGGCTGACATATCTCAGCCTGATGGTGCTGGAAGAAATCTATGAGCTGGGCGCCGGCTGCACGCAGAAGCAGATTGCCGACGATACGCACTATCCCAAGCAGTCCATCAATTTAGTCGTCAAAGCCTTTCTGCAAGATGGCATTGTCGAGCTTAAGGAATTGCCTGAAAACCGCAAAAACAAGGGTATCTCCTTGACTGAAAAAGGGCGGCAGCTGTGCGATAACGTCATCGTTCCATTGCTGCAGCAAGAGGAAATGGCGACACAGGAAATGCAAAACGACGAGCGTTCAGAGCTTCTCCGACTGCTGGAACTTTACGGAGAGGCATATTGCAATCACATCGAAAGCATCGTATAAATGAAGATGTGATTTTTTCGGCTGTTATAAAATAGATTTCAAGCTCATTTTGACTTGCCGTGCAAAAATAAGTGCAGATTGGAGGGAGCAGCAATGCGTATTCTGATTGCAGAGGATGAGGTGACCATCGCCCGAGCGCTGAAGGTCATGCTTGAAAAGAACAAATACACTGTAGATATGGTTCATAACGGGAACGATGCTCTGGACTATATTCATGCGATGACCTATGACGCACTGGTCTTGGATATAATGATGCCGGGAAAAGACGGCATTGAAGTTTTGAAGGCCGCCCGCGCAGAGGGGAATACGACTCCCGCTTTGTTTCTGACAGCAAAAGCAGAGGTGGCTGATCGGGTTGCCGGACTGGATGCCGGTGCAGACGATTACCTTCCCAAGCCATTTGCCACAAGTGAATTTCTTGCCCGCGTCCGTGCCCTCACCCGACGCAGCAGCAACTTCGCGCCGTCCGAACTCAGCTTCGGAAACACCACGCTTGACCGAGGCCAATACGCTCTCCGCACGCCGTCAAATGAAGTGCGTCTGAATAACAAGGAATACCAGCTTGCGGAGCTGTTCATGTGCCATCCGCACCAAGTGTTTTCTTCGGAGCACCTGATGGAGAAGGTATGGGGGCTCGACAGCGACGCGGAAATGGATGTGGTCTGGACATATATTGGTTTCCTGCGGAAGAAGCTCCGGCAGATTGAGGCGAATATTGAAATCCGGACAATCCGCGGAGCGGGCTATGCGTTGGAGGAAATACAATGCTGAAAAAGATGCGCTGGCGATTTATCGGCGCGGCAATGGCAGCGTTTATCGCAGTCGTGCTGACGCTTTTGTGCTTCGTAAATATCTGGAACTATTTCAGCATTACTCAGCAGCAGGATGCGACGCTCGACCAGCTTTTAGAAGTAGATCAAAGCAACGCCGAGATCCCCGCCGGAGAGATCACTCCCCCGTTTGAGAGCTTGGGCAGGTTTTCCCAGGAAGTGCCTTACATGATCCGCTTTTTCTCGGTGCATTTATCCGAGGACGGAACAGTGGTGCGTATCAATCAAAACTATATAGCCTCCATTTCTGAGGCTGACGCGGAAACCTATGCGGATACCGTGCTCTCTCACGGGAAAACACACGGTTATGAAAGCGGATATCGATACCTTGTCAGCCAGGAAGATACGGAAACCGTGATTTTGTTCCTGAACTCGGAGCGGGAGCTTCAAACGATGCGCTCGCTGCTGTGGATTACGCTGGCCATTGCCGCCGTGTGTCTTGTGGTGGTGTTCGGCCTCGTTGTTCTCTTTTCCCAGCGAGCCATCACGCCTTATATGAAAAACATGGAGGCACAGAAGCAGTTCATAACTAACGCCAGTCATGAACTGAAAACCCCGCTGACTGCCATCTCCACCAGTGCGGATGTGCTGGCAATGGAGCATGACAACGACGAATGGGTGCATAACATTCAGGTGCAGTCCGGCCGGCTGTCCAAGCTTATTACCAGCCTTGTGGCGCTGTCGCGGCTTGACGAGGAAGACCCGTTTCCTGTCCGCACGGAGTTTTCCCTTAGCGATGCGCTTTGGGAAATCAGTGAGCCGTTCGTCTCTCTTTCTCAGGCAAAGGGAAAAACCTACTCGCAGGATATTGCAGACGGTCTGAGCGTGACCGGTGATCGTACTGCTATTCAGCAAATGGTTTCCATCCTGCTGGATAATGCTCTCAAATATTCTCCTGACGGCGGCAGCATTTCCTTAACTGCACAGCGCAGCGGGAAAAAAACGGAGATCGTCGTTTCCAACACTGTGGACGCGGCGCAGTCCATCGATACCGCTCGCCTGTTTGACCGCTTCTACCGTGCAGATGAGTCACACTCCGGCACCGTCAGCGGTACCGGCATCGGTCTTTCCATTGCAAAGGCCACCGTGGATGCTCACGATGGGAAAATTTCCGCAAAGCAGAACGGAAATATGATTACATTCCGGGTCACATTGTAAAGCATAAAATATATTTAAATGCGTGGTATCTTTCCAACCGTAAGATACCACGCGTTTTTGCGCTTTTTTCAAGCTCATTTCAAGTCCGTCCGCTACGATTTTTAAGACTTCTGACAGGATCAGTGCAAGGAGGTATAGCAGATGATTCAGGTTTCACACCTAACCAAATATTACGGCGATTTTCTGGCGGTGAATGACCTGTCCTTTGAAATTCAGAATGGCCATGTGTACGGCTTTTTGGGGCCTAACGGCGCAGGAAAATCGACCACAATGAACATCATGACGGGATGCCTTTCCCCGACGGACGGCACCGTGAAAATCGGCGGCTTTGACATTTTGGAGCAGCCGGAGGCGGCAAAAAAGCTGATTGGCTATCTCCCGGAGCTGCCGCCGCTGTATCCCAACGAGACGCCTCAGGAGTACCTGACCTTCGTGGGCGAGGCAAAGGGGCTGCGCGGAAAAGAGCTGCGGGAAGAAATCGACAATGCTGTACAGCGCGTTGGCATTGAAAATGTACGCGACAGGCTGATCGGTACGCTCTCCAAAGGCTATCGGCAGCGTGTCGGGATTGCGCAGGCGCTTTTGGGCAAACCCCAGGTCATCATTCTGGACGAACCAACCGTCGGTCTTGACCCGATTCAGATTATTGAAATACGCGATCTCATCAAGGAATTAGGCAAAACCCATACTGTCATTCTCAGTTCCCATATTCTTTCTGAGGTGCAAGCCGTGTGCGAGCAGGTGCTTATCATCTCCAAGGGTAAACTCGTTGCGTTCGATGCACCGGAGAATCTGGAAAAGCTGCTGCTCGCTTCCAACGGCGTGACATTCCAGGTGGAAGCCGCCAAAGCGGATGCCGAAAGCATCCTTGCACAGGCAGAAGGCATTTCCGGCTGGGAGCTTAATGAAGCCGACGGCATTTGCAGCGTGACAGCCAATCTTGCCGACGGGCAGGACATCAAGGCCGTCTGCGGCAAGCTCACGATGGCATTTGCGGCCAAGGGTCTGCCGGTCTTCGAGATGCGTGCCAAAAAGGCAAATCTGGAAGATGTGTTCCTTGAGCTCACGGAATCCAGTGCAGCGGAAACTACGCCGCAGGATTTCAAAGAATCCGAAACAGAAAGTGAGGCGGGCAAAGAATGATTGCCGTTCTCAAGCATGAACTGCGCAGTGCGTTCAATTCGCTGACAATCTATTTGTTCTGCGCGGCGCTGCTTTGTTTTGTCGGCGTAGGTGCGATGATTTACAACATTCAGGCATCTGTCGCCAACTTTGAATATGTCTTGAATTTTGTGTCCATTGGCCTTGTGGTCATCATCCCCGTGTTGACCATGCGCTCCTTCTCCGAGGAACGCAAGCTGAAAACAGACCAGCTTCTTTATTCTCTGCCGCTGAAAACCTGGCAGATCGTAGGCGGAAAGTATCTTTCCCTCGTCGTCATGTTCCTGCTGCCGGTGGCCATTATCAGCATCTACCCCTACATTTTCTCCAAGTACGGCGAAGTGTATTTGCCGGGAGCCTACGGTGCGATGTTTGCATTCTTCGTCATGGGTGCAGCGCTGATCGCCGTTGGCATGTTCATCTCGTCGCTGACGGAAAATCAGGGGTTCGCAGCAGGTATTTCCATCGTTCTGTTCCTGTTTAATTATTACAGTGTTTCTCTTGCCGAGCAGGTGTCCTCTACCGGTTACGGCAGCGCTATTGCGCTGTGCATTATTGCGGTACTGATCGGCTTTGTCGTGAAAACGCTGACCAAAAACAATACGATTGCTCTGGGCGTCGGCGGTGGTTTGGCCGTGCTGACGCTGGCAGCCTACTTTATCGTGCCGGACAAATTTGAGGGTCTGCTTCCGGACATCATGGAAAAGCTCTCCCTGTTTGACCGTTTCACCACATTTGTCAATGGTGTTTTCGACCTGACGGCGCTGGTGTTCTATGCTTCCGTCATCGTCCTTGGCCTGTTCCTGACGGTGCAGTCGCTGGAGAAACGGAGGTACAACTGATGAAATTTCCGAAAATGAAACGCAGCCAGATCAGCAGCCGTATTGCTGCAAAGGGCGGCTCTTATTCTCTGGCGGTGACAGCTATCGTGCTGGCGATTCTCATTGCGGTCAACGTTCTCGTCTCCGCTCTTCCGACCTCCGCGACGAAGTACGACATTACTTCCACCAATCTCTATTCCGTCACCAGCAGCACAAAAGTCGTTGTAAATGCGCTGGAAAAAGACGTAACAATCTACTGGGTTGTACAGGCGGATAAAGAAGATGAGGTTATTGAAAATCTGCTTGGCAAGTACGAAAGCCTGTCTTCACATATCACTGTAATCAAGAAGAACCCGGATGTGTTCCCGACCTTTACGAGCCAGTACACCAGCGAGGATGTGCCGAACAACAGCCTCATCGTAGAGTGCGGCGATAAGAGTCGCTATATCAGCTATGACGACATTTATCTTACCGATGTGGACTACACGACCTATTCCTATGTCTACTCCTTTGACGGTGAAGGCGCCATCACCTCTGCCATCGACTATGTAATCTCCGATGAGCTGCCGAAGGTCTACACGCTGGAAGGCCACGGTGAAGAGTCCCTCCCCAGCGAGTTCCAGACGCAGATTGAAAAAGAGAACATCGAGCTTGTTTCCTTCTCTCTTCTGAATACGGATGAGATTCCGGAAGATGCGGATGCGCTGCTGATTTATGCGCCGCAGAGTGACATTTCCGAAGAAGAAGCAACTCTGCTGGAAGATTATCTGGCAGACGGCGGCAAGGTACTTGTAATTGCCGGCCCGACAGAGGACGGCACTCTCACGAATCTTTTCAGCGTCCTGGAGACCTACGGCGTAGAAGCCGCAGACGGTATCGTTGTTGAAAGCGACCGCGAGCATTACGCATTCCAGCAGCCGTACATTCTTCTGCCGGACATTTCTTCCAGCGATATCACCGACCCGCTGTTGGAAGAGAACTATTATGCAATCATGCCCATTGCGCAGGGGCTTACCATTACCGGCAGTTCCGCAACGGCACTGCTGACCACCTCCGATGAATCCTTCAGCAAAATTGCCGGCTTCCAGCTGGACACCTACGAGAAAGAGGATGGCGACATTGACGGCCCGTTCGCAGTGGCGGTTTCCGTTGATACTGGCAGCGACGGTCAGCTGATCTGGTTCTCGTCCAGCTATTTCCTTGAAGAAGCGTATAACGCCTATTCCTCCGGTGCAAACCTTGACCTTGTCATGAACGCTCTCTCCTCCCTGATTGGCGAGCGTGATGCCGTATCAATCCGCAGCAAGAGCCTGAGCTATAATTACCTGACGATTTCCGATTCGGCAGCCACCATGCTCAAGACATGGATGATCGGCGTAATTCCGGCAGTCTTCGTGCTGTACGGCGTATTAACTGTGATTGACAGGAGGAAAAAACGTCATGCGTAAAGCAACAAAACTCTATGTGCTGCTTGCCGTTCTCCTTGTGGTATGTGTCGCCGCGTTTGCCGTCAGCCACTACGAGGAGAAAAAAGAGCAGATTAAAAACAGCGGCGAAGTGATACTGGAAATCCCCACTGACACCGTCACCGCCCTTTCATGGACAAACGAAAGCGGGACATTCTCCTTTACCAAAGACGAAACGTGGAGCTACGATGATGACAGTGCCTTCCCCGTGGACGAGGAAAAAATCAATAACCTGCTGGAGCAGTTTACCTCCTTTGCAGCAGCGTTTGTCATTGACGATGTAGACGACTACGCTCAGTACGGTCTTGATGAGCCCGTTTGCACAATCGATATTACCGCAGGCGAAGAAAGCTATACCATCGAGCTTGGCGACTTCAGCAAAATGGATGAACAGCGCTACGTTTCCATCGGTGATGGCAAAGCATATCTTGTCAGCCATGATCCGCTGGATGAATTTGGCGCAGTCCTGAAGGATACGATTCTCGACGATACCATCCCGGAGTTTGATACCGCAGAGCAGATTGAGTTCTCCGGCAATGAAGACTACACCATCATCCGCAACGAAGACGGCAAGAGCATCTGTGCTGACGATATTTACTTCACAGGCAGCCAGCCTCTGGATACGGACAATGTGGATACTCTCCTGAAAGCGATTCAATCTCTGAGCCTGACTGATTATGTCAGTTACAATGTGACCGATGAGGAGCTTGCGACCTTCGGTCTGGATGACCCCGAGCTGACAATCAGCATGGAGTACAGCACGAAGGACGATGACGGAAACGTGGAAGACAGTGACACGCTGCTGCTGCATTTCTCCCGCAATCCGGAGGAAGTCGCCGCCTATGAAGAGGCCGTAGAAAAGGACGAAGATGAGCTCCCCGATGTTACCTGCTACGTGCGTGTCGGCCAGTCTCAGATCGTTTACGAGATTTCGCAGGATGATTATGACAAGCTGACTGCAGTATCCTATGATACGCTGCGCCATCAGAAGCTCTTCACAGCAGACTTCGATACTGTGACAAGCATCGATGTTTCCCTCGACGGTGAGGATTATGTCTTCACTTATACCCCGCCCGAGGACAGCGATGACGATGACGCTGAGGGAACCTGGACATACAACGACGAAGAATTTGATATCCATGATCTCAAAGCGGCGCTCCTCGCAGTTTCTGCGTCCGGCTTCACCGATGAAACGCCCACCGGTCAGGAGGAAATTTCTCTGACAGTGCACCTGGATAACGAAGACTTCCCGACCTTCTCGCTGACGCTCTACCGTCTTGACGGTACAAACTGCATCGCGAAAGTTGATGGTGAAACCGTTGCCCTTGTATCCAGAAGCCAGACGGTCGATCTGATCGAAGCAGTCAACGAACTGACGCTTGGCAGCTGACAAGACAAATAAAACCAAATGAAAAAGGGATATGCCCAATCATGTTGAGCATATCCCTTTTCTCATTTTATTATTTTCCGAGTGCTTTGAGAACGACCGAATATATCTCGGCATTTTTCTCGTCCGCTTCGCGCTCAAGCCCGTCCTTCTTATACGGGATACGCACCCAGCCGTAGTGCTCGGCCGCCATGTCCGCGGTGTGCAGGCAGCGCACAAGATAGGCGCTGTCCTTTTCGTGTATGTCCGCCTTGGTGTTGTTCTTGGCCTCCCTGCGCCGCATGCGTCGGGTGGCGGTCTCTATATCCACGTCAAGGTAAATGACGAGGTCCGGGCGCGGCAGCCCCATCTTTACATATTCAAGGTCGGCAAGCCAGTTGAAGAAATCCGGCAGCTCGTCATCCGGGAGCTTGCTGCCCTGATGCACGGCGTTGGAGGTCGTGTACCGGTCAGACAGGATGAGCCCGCCGTTTTCATATATCTTGCCCCAATCGTCACGGTATGAAGCAAAGCGATCGACAGCGTAAAATGTCGACGCAGTATAGGCGTTGACATCCTCAGGATTTGTGCCGAAGGCGCCGCCGAGATACAGGCGCAGCAGTGCGCTGCTTTCCTTGTCATAGCGCGGAAACACGATATGATTATATTCTATTTTATCATTTTCCATTCTCTGGCACAGCCGGCGGTACTGCGTGGATTTACCGCTGCCGTCGATGCCCTCAAGAACGATAAGCTTTCCTTTACCCATTTCTTTCCCTCAGACGCGGCTGAACACTTCGCCGAGCTTCTCATGTATGACAAGATCAGCTTCGCCGTCATAAGGCGTTGTGCTCAGGTTGACAAGCACAAGCTTGTTGCCGCGGTAGTAATTAATTAGTCCTGCCGCCGGGTAGACGTTCAGAGACGTGCCGCCGACGATGAGCACATCCGCATTGCGGATATATTCGATGGATTTGCGCAGGATGTCCTCATCCAGCTGCTCCTCATAGAGAACGATGTCCGGGCGTATAACGCCGCCGCAGTCGCAGCGTGGCACACCCGCGCCCTTGTTGATGACGTCCGCCGGATACGGTCTGCGGCAGCGGGAGCAATATGCGCGCAGGATGCTGCCGTGCAGCTCCAGAACGTTTTTGCTCCCGGCGGCCTGATGCAGCCCGTCGATATTCTGCGTGATGACTGCGCGCAGCTTCCCCTCGCGCTCAAGCTCGGCAAGGCGCAGGTGGACGCGGTTGGGCTTCACTCCGTCGATAACGAGCTTCTCACGATGGAAGCGATAATATTCCTCAGGGTTTCTGTCAAAGAAGCTGCGGCTCAAAATAGTCTCCGGCGGGTACTTCCACTTCTGGTTATACAGCCCGTCGACGCTCCTGAAATCGGGTATGCCGCTCTCGGTGCTGACGCCCGCGCCGCCGAAGAAAACAATATTATCGCTCTGTGCAATCATGTCATGCAGCAGTGCTATTTTATCTTCCATATCTCCACCGCTCCTTTGATTCATTACAGCAAATTTATAACCGCTTATTCCTGTGCCGTCTTCAGGCTCTCCTCGGCTTTTGCCGTGACTTCGGCTGCCGCAGCAGAGCAGGCCTCAAGCGTAAGCTCGTTCTCGCGGCGCGTCACGTAACGGTAGGTGTCATCCGAGGACTGGGACGCCACTGAGACAATGTGCATTCTCGTGGCCTTCACCGCGGCAAGCGCAAGCTCCGTGCCTTCGTCGGCATAGCGCAGCGCGTCCGCCGGGCAGATGTCGGAGAGCTCCTTCGCAAGGTCGATGAGCTGGCTCATCATATTGATGATCTCGCTGCAGATGCTCAGCGCAGTCTGGCGGCAGGCCTCGATCTTGTGCGCGTCGCCTTCCTTCTTTGCCATGCGCAGCGGGCCGCGGCACTTCACATCCTCGTCAATGAGATACACCATGTAGCTGCGGATAGTTTCGCTGTTGCGGGCAATATAGTCGACGCGTTCATTGCCCTCGATGGTCTTTGCCGTGAGCTTCGCCGCGCGGCAAATGAGTGCCGCCGCTATGGCCGCGGCGTCCGCCGCAGCGCTGCCGGTCTCAAGCTTACCGTCAGGGTCGGCAATTGCCTTGGTGAAATCGTCGGCTGTCTTGGTTCTGAAAATGTCAATGACAAGCTTCTTCTCGTCCATGTTCTTTGCTCCTTCAGTCTCTGTTAAATTCTCTCAGACTCAGTCCCTCATTCTTCTGGAGTGCCCAATTGATGCACCATTCGGAGGTAAAGAGCAGAAGGTTGTTGCCCTTGAAGTCCTGCACCCATTTGGTGTCGCTCGTGAGGTTGAGATTTGCAATGTTTATGTCCTCATTCTCGACCCAGCGCACAAATTCATACGGCATTGAGCGTCGGCGTATATCCACGCCGTACTCCGTCTTGAGGCGGTACTCCAGAACCTCGAACTGCAGCACACCGACAACGCCGACGATGACTTCCTCGACGCCGGTATACGGCTCATGGAAAATCTGTATCGCGCCTTCCTGCGCAATCTGCGTGATGCCCTTCTCAAACTGCTTGCGCTTCATCGTGTCAACACGCTCGACGGATGCAAAGTGCTCGGGTGCAAAGGTCGGGATGCCCTCGAATTTCACGCCCATGCCGTTTTCGCAGATGGTGTCCCCGATGGAGAAGATGCCGGGGTCGAACACGCCGATGATGTCCCCGGCGTAGGCCTCTTCGATTATCGCGCGCTCCTGCGCCATGAGCTGCTGCGGCTGCGCGAGGCGCAGCGTCTTGCCGCCCTGCACATGGTAGTATTCCTTATCGCGCTGGAAGCGCCCCGAACAAATGCGCATGAAAGCGATACGGTCGCGGTGCGCCTTGTTCATGTTCGCCTGTATCTTGAACACGAATGCGGAGAAGCGGCTGTCCGTCGGCTCGACGGTATCCTCCCCCGACTTTCTCGGCAGGGGCGGCATAGTCATTTTAAGGAAGCTCTCAAGGAAAGGCTCGACGCCGAAGTTATTGAGAGCCGAACCGAAGAACACCGGGCTGAGACGGCCGGCGCGCACTTCATCGATATCGAAGTCATAACCCGCGCCGTCGAGCAGCTCTATGTCGTCCGATAGCGTCTGGCGCAGCTTTGCGCCGATGAGCGAGTCGAGCTTCTCCGTCTCGTCCAGACGGCACTCGATAGCCTTGATTTTATCCTGGCCGCGGTGGAACTCGTTAAATGCGAGTATCTCCTTCTTCTCGCGGTCGTACACGCCCTTGAACTCACGGCCGCAGCCGATGGGCCAGTTCATGGGATATGTGCCGATCTTGAACTCGTTCTCAAGCTCCTCCATAAGCTCATAGGGGCTGCGCGCCTCACGGTCGAGCTTATTTATAAATGTAAAGATAGGGACATGGCGCATGGCGCATATTTTAAAAAGCTTGCGCGTCTGCGGCTCGATGCCCTTTGCAGCATCAATGACCATGACTGCCGAGTCTGCGGCCATGAGTGTGCGGTAGGTGTCCTCAGAGAAATCCTGGTGGCCCGGGGTGTCAAGGATGTTAATGCAGTAACCCTCGTACTCGAACTGCATGACCGAGGATGTGATGGAGATACCGCGCTGCTTCTCAAGCTCCATCCAGTCGGAGACGGCATGGCGCGCCGTGGCCTTGCCCTTGACAGAGCCTGCCATCTGTATCGCCCCGCCGTAAAGCAGAAGCTTTTCAGTAAGCGTTGTTTTACCCGCGTCCGGGTGGGATATAATTGCGAACGTCCTGCGGCGTTCTATCTCTTTTGTGTAATCCGGCATAGTTCTCTTCCTTATACAATTGGCAATATGTAGTATATTATATCCGCTGACATGCAAATTGTAAAGTTTAATCAGCTTTTTTTGAGCAGATACCCGGCGCTCTTTTCATCCGGCTTCCCTATCTTGCAATATCATTGCCCTTATGATAAAATATTTGTTACGAATTTTGTGGGGTAGAAATCAATGGAGCATATAATAATCAAAAACAGAGATAACAGCTGGCCGCGGTTCCACGCTTTTATGCCCGCCGCGCTGCTTGTGTTCTTCATGGTGAGTCCCGCCGCGCCCGAGCACTGGAGTGCGCTCTATTCCGTCTACGGCAGATGTGCCATCATCGTGATGCTCGCGCTCTATTTCTGGAAGTGCGGTCTTCGCGGCTCGGCCGAAGTAAAGCTCGTCATCTGGTATGCCATCTGGCTGTTTGTCACCCGCCTGCTTAATACCGACTATTATCTTGAAAATGAATCTGACCTTGTCCTCAAGACCTTTCTCTGCGCTGCCGTGCTCTCAACCGGCCTTGTGCTCAATCCTGCTCAGCGCAGGCGCTTTTTCGATATCGTCATTGCCATCGTCTGCGGCTTCTATTTCATCGTCGCGATACTCGCTATAGTCGCGTGCTTCCTCGGCATTTACTTTTATATTCCGCCCGAGAATATTCCTTTCGGCATTGAATCTTATTATATGTACGCCGCCTTTTATTTCATTGCCCCGTTCGGGACCAACCGCACCATCTCTGCTGTCTGGTTCTATATTGCGTCCTGCCTTATGGTATATGAGTTTCTCAACTGCCGCAGAAAGCTCTGGCGCATCCCCATCGTTCTGGCCTGGCTGGTTTTCTATATTGCCGTCGCGCTCGCCTTCTGCCGCAGCATAAAGCTTGCAATGACCGTTAACGCCGCAATGCTTGTCATCCTCGGTGGGATAAAGCTTATTAAGCTTAAGAGCAACGCTCTGAAAGCCCTGCTCATCGCCGTCCTTGCAGTCGTCTCCATGCCCCTTGCCTACAAGAGCTTTGACCTCACCGTCTCTGCCACCCAGACTCTCTATGACTGGATTGACCCGGATGTTGAGCGCATATCGGATCCTTACGTCGGCGGCGGAAATTCGCAGGAGTTTGGCGACACTCGCGACCTTAAGGAAGATGTCTCCACCGGCTCCAACCGCGGCAACATTTTTGCCAGCATCATTCCCACCATCAAGGAAGATCCCTTGCTTCTTCTCATCGGCAAATACAGCCATCAGATAATGAACATCCCGCATAAGTACCAGAACTATCCTTACTTCCATATGCACAATTACCTCGTGCAGACGCTTATGCTCGCGGGCGTTCTCGGTCTGCTGCTCGTCCTTGCGTTCACGGTCATGCTCGTCATAAAGATGATAAAGCTGTTTTTCGCAAAGCTGCCCGAAGTGACAGCGGCGGTCAAAACCCTGACGCTTCCCCTCTCCGGTATATTCATCTATGGCATGATGGAGACCGTGATTTTTACAAACTGCGCCGACGACCGTGTGCCGACAGACTTCCGTGAGCTTGCCTTCTTCCTCATTGCCGGTATATTCCTCGGCTTCTATTACGACGCTTTCCCTGTAAAGAAGAAAGATAAAACCTCTGGGAAACTGTGACAGCCCCATCTTGCCTCGTAATCTCTGCCGCCGTTCTGCGCGAAAGTTTCATGCGGTCACAAAAATTTCACAAATTCTTAGCTTGAGCGCATATTGACTTCTCGATTGTCAAAGAATATAATATATCGAAAATAAATTCGCCTGAGGGAGTAATTCCGCACCGCGTCAGCGGGGCGAGGCAGACCCGTCAGAACGATGCTTCGGCATCCGGGCTGTTCTGTAAAGAATGAGACTCATGCGCAATCCGTATGGCTTGCGCATGAGTTTTTTGTTTTTTACAACTCATGGCTTTTATGAAAGGAAGATGTGTCCATGTCTGAGTTATACCAGCGCACACAGGATGATATTCTCGCAGAGCTTGACAGTTCCGTTTCCGGGCTGAGCGAAGAGCAGGCAGAAGAACGCCTCGAAAAATACGGTGAGAATAAGCTTGCTG
Organism: uncultured Oscillospiraceae bacterium; assembly: GCA_964517445.1. Lineage (GTDB taxonomy): Bacteria > Bacillota > Clostridia > Oscillospirales > Oscillospiraceae > Limivicinus. The sequence continues at coordinate 28,373 of CAZFCH010000003.1, forward strand.
AGGCGAAGAAAATAACCGTCCTTCAGCGCTTCTTCCAGCAGCTCAAAGATCCGATGCTGCTGATTCTGCTCGCCGCCGCTGCCATTTCCGCGGTCACGAACGCCCTGTCCGGTGAGAGCTTCACCGAAGTGTTCATCATCCTCGTTGTCGTCATACTGAACGCAGTTCTCGGCGTCATTCAGGAGAGCAAGGCCGAAGCCGCAATAGAAGCACTGCAAAGCATGACCGCCGCCAAGTGTAAGGTGCTGCGCGGCGGGGAGCTCAAAGTCATTGAGAGCAGCCGCCTCGTCCCGGGGGATGTTGTTATCCTCGAAGCCGGTGACGCTGTCCCCGCCGACGGACGTCTGATAGAATCTGCCTCGCTCAAAATCGAGGAAGCAGCACTGACCGGCGAAAGCGTCCCCGTCAACAAAGCCGTCGAAATTATCTTCGATGGCGATGTTCCCCTCGGTGACCGCAGGAACATGTGCTACATGGGCTCAACCGTTGTCTACGGCCGCGGCCGCGCCGTAATCACCGCAACCGGCATGAACACCGAGATGGGCAGGATTGCCGGTGTCCTCGCACAGACCGAACAGGAGCAGACTCCCCTTCAGCGCAAACTGAGCCAGCTCGGCACTATTCTCTCAAAGCTCGTCCTCGGCATATGCGTCTTCATCTTCGTGTTCGATCTTCTGGTCGCCGGCGACTTCTCGCTTGAAAGCGTGCTTCAGACCTTCATGGTCGCCGTGTCCCTCGCCGTTGCTGCGATACCTGAGGGGCTTGCCACTGTCGTCACGGTCGTGCTGTCCATCGGCGTTACGAACATGAGTAAGCGCAATGCCGTCATCCGCCGCCTGACCGCCGTCGAAACTCTCGGCTGCACTCAGATTATATGCTCCGACAAGACCGGTACGCTGACACAAAATAAAATGACCGTCGTCGATCATTATGGGCCGCTTGACCCGCTCGCCGCCGCAATGACGCTCTGCTGCGATGCGGTCTACTCCCCCGACGGCGCACAGGGCGAACCGACCGAGGCCGCGCTCGTTGACTTCGGCGCAGCCAGCGGGCAGATAAAGCCGGAGCTTGAGAAGACCTTCCCCCGCGTCGCCGAGGCTCCGTTTGACTCAATGCGCAAGATGATGTCCACCGTCCATAAATGCGGTGATTCTTATATTCAGTACACCAAAGGAGCACCCGACGAGGTTCTCAAGTGCTGCACGAGCTATCTCGATAACGGCGAAGTTCTCCCCCTTACTGACGAAAAGCGCAGCGAAATTCTCTCTCAGAACCACAACATGGCAGACCGCGCGCTGCGCGTTCTCGCCGCAGCCGAGCGCCGCTGGGACGCTCTGCCCGAGGACTGCTCCTCCGAAAATCTGGAGCAAAACCTGTGCTTCATCGGCCTCACCGGTATGATTGACCCTGTCCGCCCGGAGGTCAAGTCCGCAATCGACGAATGCCGCCGCGCCGGTATCCGCCCCATTATGATAACCGGCGACCACAAGGACACCGCCGTTGCAATCGCGCGCGAACTCGGCATTATTGACGATGCTTCGCAGGCCATAGAGGGTCGCGAACTCAACAAGCTCAGCGACGATGAGCTTGACCAGACCATTGATAAATACAGCGTCTACGCCCGCGTCCAGCCTGAGCACAAAGTGCGCATCGTCTCCTCATGGCGTCGCCGCGGTGCGATAACCGCCATGACCGGTGACGGCGTAAACGACGCGCCGTCGATAAAGTCCGCAGACATAGGTGTCGGCATGGGCATCACCGGCACGGATGTCACCAAGAACGTCGCGGACATGGTGCTCTCAGACGACAACTTTGCTACCATTGTTGACGCCGTCGGCGAAGGTCGGCGCATATACGACAACATCCGCAAGACCATCCAGTTCCTGCTTGCCTCCAACATGAGCGAGGTCGTCGGCGTCTTCGCGGCAACGCTCATGGGCTTCACGCTCTTAAACCCCGTGCACCTGCTGTTCATAAACCTGATAACCGACTGCTTCCCGGCGCTCGCCCTCGGCCTTGAGCGAGGTGAGCCTGACATCATGGATCGTCCGCCGCGCAAAGCCTCCGACGGTATATTTGCCGGCGGTCTCGGCGTCGACATAGCGTATCAGGGCATTCTGATCGCAGTCATCACGCTTGCGTCCTATGTGATAGGCCACTGCATGGAAGTCGGCCATTTCGCGTGGCCGCACGGCATCTCCGATGACGGCATGACCATGGCCTTTCTCACGATGAACATGTGCGAGATATTCCACAGCTTCAACATGCGCTCACAGCGCAGAAGCATATTTACACTCCCCGGGCACAACAAGCTTCTCTGGGGTGCAATGCTCGCGGCGCTCGCGCTGACGACAATAGTCCTCGAAGTCCCGGCAATCGCCGCAGCCTTTGGCTTCACGCCCGTCGATTGGAATGAGTACGCCGTTGCGCTCGGCCTTGCCATTCTTGTGATACCGATAGTCGAACTTGTGAAATTCTTCCAGCGTCTTGCCGCTAAGCACACCGCACAATAAAATATTTATAAAAAGTGGCTGCACTGCTGGTTTTGGCGGTGCAGCCATATAAATTCATTTCTTTATCGCTCTGCGCAGCGGCTTATAGAGCAGTACTGTCAGGGCTATCTTAATCGCGTCCCCCGGCAGATAGACCAGCATCCCGGCCTTTATCGCCGTCCACACGGTAATTGACTTGCGCAGATACAACTTCATTATCAGGTACATATATGGCAGGCCAATCAGGTACAGTACCGCGAGCCCCGCAACACATGCAAGCGCAATGCGCCAGTGTCCGCTTTCTTTTTCCGTCAGGCGGCCTATCACCCATGCGGTTGGAATAAGCCCCAGCAGGAAACCAAAGCTCGGCTGCATTACATAGCCTATGCCGCCGCCCATCGTGAAGACCGGCAGTCCGACAAGTCCAAGCGCAACATACACTGTCTGCGACACCGCGCCCCATTTTGCTCCCAGCAGCGCACCGGCCATAGCAGTGAACATGAACTGAAGCGTTACCGACATCGTCCCGAGCGGAAAGCGGATAAAAGCGCCCACTGCGGTAAGCGCTGCGAACAGCGCCGCAAAGATCATCATACGGGTTCTATTCTTCATTGCAGCCTCTCCTTTCATGCTGAAGCCTGATCAAGAAAAACATATCGCGAAGTAAGTTACGTATCAGACGCGGACGATTTTATCATGCCGCTGCGCTAAAGTGAATTGTAATTGTCTACAAAGTTGAAACATATTTCGTTTTTCTTCGTCATATTATTAAGAATGTGAAGATTATGAAATCGTGACTTCCCGGCTTGCAGTGGAAATACCGCTGTGCTATAATATTTTTCAAGCCAAAAAGAAATCGGAGAATGAAAAAGATGAAAAGAAAAACCTTGAAACTTCTGCTTTCGCTCACGCTTGTGCTCTGCGTGACGCTTGCTCTTCCGGGGCTGAGCGCTGGTGCAGACTATGTCAATAGCTTTGAAGTCGGCACCGACATTGGCAGCATCCAGGTGTTCAGCAGCAATCTTGTCATAAAGTCCTATGAGAAATATGCTGGCTCTCTCCCCGCGGGGCTTAGCCTGTCATGGGATGATTACGGCATCTACATGTCCGGAACTCCCACCACTGCCGGAAATTATTCCAGCAGCTACAATGTCGTTACCGAAAACGGCACCTATTCCTTTATAATTAACCTCTCCATCACCGGCGGCGCGATACCGACTGCGACCCCTGCTGCCGGCAGTGCTCCCAACATCACGAAGCACCCCACGGGTGAAACTGTCGAGGTCGGCGGCAGTGCGCAGTTCGTCGCCCGTGCGGACGATGCGACGAAGATAACCTGGCGTCTCGTCAGTAAGGACACAACCGTTACATATAACGCCGCTGATGGCCCTGATTATTTCCCCGGGCTCAGCGTTGACGGTCTTGGTACCGAGCGCCTGACGCTCAGCAATATTCCCTCCTCGCTCAACGGATGGTGCGTAGAAGCCAAGTTCGAAAACGCCAACGGCGCTTCCTACTCCAACGGTGCACGCATAACCGTTAAGGCCTCGACGAATACCGACACGGACAGCGGCAGCACCAGCAAAGACGATAGTAAGAACACCGATAATAATGATCAGAGCTCTGCTGTTGATATCAATGACGACAGCCTCACCACAAAGACGCCGAACATCAACGTTGCACCCCAGAGCGCCAGCCTCAAGAAGGGTGAAACCTGCACGCTGACCGTTCAGGCCACATCCCCCAACAACGGTGAGCTGAGTTACCAGTGGTACAGCACAACCGTGAACAACCGCGGCATGGCCACCCCTATCGATGGCGCAACAAACTCGAGCTACACTCCGACCCAGACCGAGGGCACGATGTATTACTGCGTCGCCGTGATGAATACCCGCGAGGGCATCACAAGTGAGCCTGTCTATACCGATCTTGTCGAAGTCAGCTTCGAGCCGGAGACAACGCCCACCCCGTCCCCGACGGCGACCGCCACCCATACCGGCTCTGACAGCGGCAGCTATGACCGCGGCAGCAGCACCCAGCTCATATTCTTCGGCATCATCGGCTTCCTCGCTCTGGCCGCACTGGTCGGCGTGGTCGTGTACCTGCGTATTGACTCCAAGCGCAGCAAAGACGAATAATCGGAATACGCAACATTAGAGTGCTAAATCCGGCGTGACATGTAGGTTCACGCCGGATTTTCTGCCGGTTTTCATGCCATAAAGTTGTATACTCTTTTGAGCAGTTTTGGGTAGGTTTTGGCTATTTCGATGATTTTTGATTTGTCGGATTGCTTTTTCAATATCCTGCACGTATACTCATTTTTATACCAAGCCTGTAGAAGCGGAGGAGAAAGCCTTGGAAAACTTCATCGTGTGTCTGAACGCCGTTACTCCGATATTTATTATCATCGCTCTCGGATATCTGGCGCGCCGTCTGGGCGATATAAGCCGCGAGGACGTCTTCCGCATCAACCGGCTGGCTTTCCGGTATTTTATGCCGGTCATGGTCTTTTATAATATATACGTGTCCGACCTTTCCGCTTCGTTCAATGTGAAGCTGCTGTGCTTTGCGCTGGTCGGAGTACTGACCTTGTGGTTTGTCTGCATGCAGATAGTGAAGCGTACGGAACCGCGGCCTGAGCGACAGGGCGTTATTATTCAGGCGCTCTACCGCAGCAACTTCGTTATTATCGGTCTGCCGCTCGCGCAGCAGCTCATGCCATCCGGGTCTGATTTTGGCTGCGTTGTCATACTGCTGGCAACCGTTATCCCGCTCTATAACATTCTTGCCGTCATTACGCTTGAGCGCTTCGGCGGTGTGAAGAAACGCCGTCTCGGCCTTGTTGTGGATATACTCAGGAACCCTATGATAGCCGGAACCCTCGTCGGCATTCTCTTCCAGCTTCTGAAGCTGCACCTCCCCTCCGGGCTTGAGCATGCAGCCTCACAGATTTCAAACGCGACCTCTCCCCTCATGCTGTTTCTGCTCGGCGGTTTCTTCGAGTTTGGCGACCTGCGGGACGATCTTAAAACCGTGTCCGCAGTAGTGATAGGCCGGCTTATTATAATCCCGGCAGTCATGCTGGGGCTTGCATGCCTGCTCGGCTTCCGCGGCGTAGAGTTTGCTTCGCTCCTCGGAGCCTTTGCCTCATCCACTGCTATCGCTTCTTTCACCATGGCGCAGCAGATGGGCGGCGATGCGAAGCTTGCAGGCAATATAGTTGTCGCAACGAGCGCGCTGTGCTCCGTAACGCTTTTCATGTGGGCAATGATCTTCAAGTCCTTAGGTGTAATTTAGGAGATAATTTAATAACAAAATGAACAATTCAAATTATAACGGAATCACCGAAGGCGTTATCTGGAAGCAGCTGATGCTGTTCTTTCTTCCTGTGCTCCTCGGTACATTTTTCCAGCAACTTTATAACACCGTTGACGCGGTCGTTGTCGGCCGCTTCGTCGGCAAGGAGGCACTGGCCGCAGTCGGCGGTTCGTCATCGCAGATTCTTAATCTGCTTATCGGCTTCTTCACCGGCGTCGCCTCAGGCGCGGCAGTCATCGTCGCGCAGTATTACGGCGCACGCGACGCTGAGGACTCCTCGCGTTCCGTTCACACGGCAATGATTCTCGCCATCGTGAGCGGCGCTATAATGACTGTCATCGGCATCCTCACAGCGCCTACGCTTCTGCGCATCATGGCGACCCCGGAGGACACGATGGCTGACTCCGTCGTGTATATGCGCTGGGTGTATTTGTCGATGATCCCCAGTATGGTCTACAACATGGGTTCCGCTATCCTGCGCGCGATTGGGGACTCCCGGCATCCGCTGTATTTTCTCATTGCCTGCTGCCTTATAAATGTGGTGCTCGACCTGCTGTTTGTTGTCAGCTTTAATATGGGCGTCGCAGGCGCTGCAATCGCAACGGCGCTTTCGCAGCTGCTGAGCGCAGTGATGATCTGCTGGTTCCTCGCCCGTCCGAAGACCGAGGAGAGCATCAGGCTCGAGCTTTCAAAGCTGCATACGGACTGGAAGCTTATGCGCCGCACGGTTCACATCGGTCTGCCCTCAGGGCTTCAGGCCGTGCTCTATTCTATCTCTAATATGATAATCGTCACTGCCGTCAACCGCTTCGGCACGGATACTGCCGCGGCATGGGTCGCCATGGGCAAAGTCGACGCGTTCACATGGCTGGTGCTCAGCGCGATGGGACTTGCGGTAATGACCTTTGTCGGTCAAAACTTCGGCGCGAACAGCATGCAGCGCGTGCGTGAGAGCATACGCGACTGCATGATAATGACCTCGTTCTTTGCCGTTGCAATAAGCGTGCTGTTTGTAACGCTCGGCAAATATATCCTCGTGATCTTTACAACCGACCAGAACGTTATAACTCTCGCCATGCGCATAATCTATTACATCATGCCGTGGTACCTGCTGTATGTCCCGGTAGAGGTCTACGGCGGCAGCCTGCGCGGCATCGGCGATACTCTTGTCCCGTTCATCATCACGGCTGTCGGCATCTGCCTTGCGCGTGTCGTGTGGATTTACACCATCGTTCCGCTGCATAACGACATTTCCACCGTCGCTGTGGCTTACCCCATCACATGGGCTCTGACATCGCTTGCGTATATAATATACTTCTGCTATGTCAAGAAACACAAAATAGCCAAAATGGAACAGACCGTTTGACATTCACAAACTCCCGCCGGAAAATCCGACGGGAGTCTTTTTCGTTCAGTGATATTTAATTCAGGCAAAAGCTGAGCTGTTTTGCAATTTTACGCTGTATTAATACTTGATGAAGGCTGAAACTGATGTTATAATACAGTTTACCGTTCAGGAAAAAGATATGTCGGGAAGAGGCAGCACATGAGCAAAAAGAAAAAACGCAGCAAAGCTGATGAATTAGAAACGGACGACACCGGGTACAATGAGCAGCATACATATGACGACTCTCTCAATGCGGAGCCCGAGCCCCGCGCGACCAAGTCGAAGAAAAAGAAGCGTAAGAAGGGCGGCAGCACGGCGCTCTGGCTGATACTCGTCCTGCTCCTGGCCATTGTCGGCGGCGGAGTGTTCGCGGGCTATGAGATAACTCAGAGCAGCTCGAACCTTCCGAATGTCTATGTCGGCAGTATTGCCGTCGGAAAGCTCGACGCCGCACAGACGAAAGAAGCTCTCACTCAGCAGGGCTGGGAGACACGAGTTTCCACTCCGCTCAAGGTGACAACGCTCGGCGAACAGAGCTTTGAGGTTGACCCCGTCAAAGCCGGCGCGGTGCTCTCTGTTGACGATGCCGTCAGCGCCGCACATGCCTACGGTCACGGCGTTAACATCATCGATAACCTTATCACCTATATCAAAGCGCTCTTCGGTGCGGTCGACGTCAACGCCCTCAGCCAGAATATTTCAAACGAATATATTGACTCCTGCATCAGTCAGGGCATCACTGCCGTCAACGAGTACATGGGCACGGAGGAATACACCGTCGACGCCAAGGCAGCCGAGATGACGATGAAAAAGGGCTGGAATCAGATTGAGTTCGATACTGTCGCTTTCAGAGAAGCCATAATCGACGCACTCGAAAAGGGCGAGACGGAGCTTAGCTATACGACACTCGCCAAGGAGCTCAGCGCTCCGGACTTTGACGCGATACATAAAGAGCTTGAGCACGACCCGGTCGACGCCCACTATTCCGATGACGGTAAGTTTGAGGTCACCGACGAAATAGTCGGCTGCAAGTTTGACGTAAGTCAGGCGGAGAAGCTCTGGAACGACGCCGAACCCGGCGATGAGGTCAAGATACCTCTCGACATCGACTGGCCTGAGGTCACGGGCGACGAGCTGCGCGGCAGACTTTCCCGCGCCCTGCTCGGCACTATGACGACCAAGTTCCCCAACTCCGGAGAGAACCGCCGCAGCAATCTCGAGCTTGCAACCTCGAAGATTAACGGCATGATAATGTACCCCGGCGACGAGTTTTCGTATAATGAAGTCGTCGGACAGCGTACCGAAGAGGCCGGCTTCCTGCCTGCCCCCGCTTATGTCGACGGCGACGTAAAGGACGAAATCGGCGGCGGCGCATGCCAGGTGTCGAGCACGCTGTATGCCGCGACGCTCTTTGCCTTCCTTGAGACCGTTGAGCGTGAATGCCACTATTTCCCTGTGAATTACATGCAGATGGGAACCGACGCAACCGTCACGATACCCGAGGGCGGCGGGCGTTCCATCGACTTCAAGTTCAAAAACAGCCGCAATTATCCCATCAAGATCGTCGGCATCTTTAATAACGAAGAGAGCACCCTCACCTTTGAAATCTGGGGCACCCTCGAAGACGACGACTATATGCCCGTCGAGTTCGACAGCTCCTACAGCTGGACATACGACTTTGACAAAGTCATCGACCCCGCCTACTCTGACCGTGACGGCTACACCATAAAGCTCACGCATGAGACCTATAGCTTTGAGGACGACGTCGGCCCCGGCTACCGTACACTGACGCACCGTCAGGTCATTGATGCAGACGGCAACATCGTCGTCGATGAGATTACGAACACCAAGCTCGAAAACGGCAACTACGCCATGGACACCTATTATCAACATAATAGTTAAATTAACGGACTGCTGTGTTTCACAGCAGTCCGTTAATTTTATAGTCTTAGAAATGGGCATAGGCAAGCCCTCCGTAAATCCACGCATTTCCGATCGTCATCTGGTTATATATTTTTGTCTTAATTTGATACTTGAATATATCCAGTTCGCGGATTACACTACCCTACGTAATCCACGGAGGCCCATTATGAAACACGAAAAACTCACCCGTCTTATTCTTGCCTCACTCTTCGCCGCACTTACCTGTGCCGCAACGATGCTTATCCATATCCCCATGCCCGCAACTAACGGGTATATAAACCTCGGCGACTGCGTTGTCCTGCTGAGTGCCTTTTTCCTCGGGCCGGTCTACGGCATGGCCGCGGGCGGCATCGGCTCTATGCTTGCGGATCTGCTGCTCGGCTATGCGTTCTACGCTCCCGGCACGCTTATTATAAAGGGACTCACGGCGCTCACCGCCTCGCTTATTCTCAATACACTGCACGGCAAACCCGGCGCAATGCTCGTCTCCGCCATCGCAGGCGAAGTCATCATGGTGCTCGGTTACTTTGCTTATGAAAGTCTCATCCTCGGCTACGGCATGGCCGCTGCGGTGAGCATTCCCGGCAACGCCATTCAGGGCGCGGTCGGTATAATCGTCAGCATTGCGGCATACAAGGCGCTCCGCGCAATCCCCTATGTGCGCCGCCTGTCCGTTTGAAAGGAGCATAGAGATGTACGAAGAAATCACACTTCAGGCAAAGCAGGCCGTCACGGAGCTGCTCGAAGTTTCCGGACTCAAGACCGGTGATCTGTTTGTTGTCGGCTGCTCGTCGAGCGAAATTGTCGGCGCGCGCATCGGCAAAGGCTCAAGCATGGAGGCCGCGCAGGCCGTGTTTGACGGGATATACCCCGTGCTCCATGAGCGCGGCATATATCTTGCCGCCCAGTGCTGCGAGCATCTCAACCGTGCGCTTATTCTCGAGACCGAGGCCGCCGAAAAATTCGGCTACGATATCGTGAATGTCCGCCCTTGGGCACATGCCGGCGGTTCCTTTGCAACCACGGTGTGGGAGCATCTGGATCATCCCGCAGCGGTCGAGCATATCAAGGCCAAGGCCGGTATGGACATCGGCGCAACGCTCATCGGGATGCACCTGAAAGATGTCGCCGTGCCGGTGCGCCTGAGCCTTAATAAGATCGGCGAGGCCGTTCTTATCTGTGCGCGCACAAGGCCGCGCTTCATCGGCGGCGAGCGCGCCAGATATCAGGAAGAAATGAAATGAAAACAGCTGCGTATCCTAACACGATACGCAGCTGTTATTTTACCGGCTTCAAAAGTCCTTTTTCTATGCAGTCCGTCAGCATCAATCTTTTCGTCTCTCCGCTGCAGAACGCTACCGTCGCAGTCTCGCCCTTCACCTCGGTGATTGTCCCCAGGCCGAATACCTTGTGCTCCACCTTCGTGCCGGGTAAATAATCCTTCGCCGCCCACGCAGCCCTCTGCGATTCCTTCGGCCGCGTAAGGCCGCCGAGGCCTAGGCTCTGCTTCGGCTTTTCTAAGAACTGTTCGATAAACGTGCTTGTCCCCTGCTGGTAGGTCATAAGTATGAGCTCGTTCTTCGCGCGCGTCGCCGCAACGTAGAACAGCCGCCGCTCCTCTTCGAGCGTCCTGCGCTGCTCATCGTCGAGCCTGCCGCTGCACGGCACAGACGGCAGTATACCGTCCAGCGCATCGATAATGATTACACGGTCGTATTCCAGCCCCTTGCTGCTGTGTATCGTGCTGAGGATGAGTCTGCTGTTCGTCGTCCGGTTTTCCGAGCAAATACTTTCCAGCTCCCGCAGCCTTTGCAGGAAGCTCTCCGCGTTCTTTTCCCGTGCGGCAAGGATGGCCAGCAGATACATTCGCTCCGTGTCTCCGCTGTCCCTGAGCACGTACCCGCCATAGCCCATCTCATATCGTATCCTGTTGAGTGCATCCCGGGCAGGGTCTGTCCTGAGCGCGGCAAAATTCTCACGCAGCTGCGCGAGACGCTCCCTTAACCAGTCCGGCTGCTCCTTCGAGGCTCTCTCCAGCGCCGCAATCAGCGAATCCGCCTTTCCCGCGCCATACAGGCTCACCGCAAGCTCCGCCGTCTCCCGCCTTATCGGCAGGCTGAACTTGCTGTACACTCGCATGAAGGCCTCGGCATTCCCCGGTTCGAGCGCGAGCGTCATAATATCCCTGACTCCGTTTACGGTGCGGTTAGAAAAGAAAGCGTTCTCCCCTCCGCGGCACCTGAACGGAACGCCGCGCCTGTCGAGCCAGTCGATGAGCGCAACGGCGCTGTCGTTATTACGGTAGAGCACTGCCGTTTCGCGCTGCGGGTCTTTCTCCATCATCGCGCAAATATATGGATACTGTGCGGCGCGCTCGCCAAGCGAGATTCGCCGCAGCTGAGCGCCGTGACCGCGTACGGCTCTGATGTGTTTTTCTCGCCGCGCGGTGTTTCGTGCGATGAAGCGGTCGGCAGGCTCGGTGATCTCCGGCGTGGAGCGGTAGTTGCTCTCAAGCAGCAGTACCCGTGCGCCGCCGTAGTCGCCCTCGAAGCTCATAAGCGCATCCGGGTACGCGGCGCGGAAGCCGTATATGCTCTGGTCCTCGTCGCCCACCATGAATATGCTCCCGCTCTCGCCGGTGAGCATGCGGATGATCTCGTGCTGAATCTTCGATGTGTCCTGCGCCTCGTCTACGCATATATACCTGTACTGCTCCCGCATCTCAGCAAGAATGTCCGGGTACTTCAGCAGTATCTGCCGCGCGTAGACCAGCTGATCGTCATAGTCCATGAGCTTGCGCCGCCTAAGCGCATCCCTGTACGCATCGTATATCGGTGCGACGGCGATGCCGCCCGCGTCCAGTTCGTCTATCTCATCGCGCGGCAGGCGCATGTTCTTTATATACGTGATTGCCTTTTGCAGTTCCTTTATGTCCCCGCCCTCGGGATACTCTCCGCGTACCGCGCGGAATACTTCTGTAAGTATTGCGCCGTTATCTGGCACAAGATCAAAGCGCCGCGCCCCGGTTCGGCGCGCATATCTCTTGATTATCGATTCGCACACTCCGTTTATCGTGCGAAACTCCAGCCGCCCTGCATACTCCTCGCCGAACGCTGCGGAGAAGCGGGTACGCATTTCACCGCTCGCGGCAACGGTATAGGTCATGGTCAGTATCTTTTCAGGCAGAATGCCCCTGCAGTAAATAAGATGCGCGACCCGGGTGATAAGCGTCGTTGTCTTGCCGCTGCCGGGAACGGCAAGCAGCAGCACTGCCCTGTCGGTACACCGTACCGCCTGCGCCTGCTGCTCATCGAGCCTGATATTAAATTTATCGCAGAACTCCGCGTAGCTCAGCACTGCCGTTTTTCCCCTTTTCTTAAACACAGTGGCTGTCGTTTTCGGCAGCCACTGTTAATTATATCAGATTATTGATAAGCTCCGCGTCTGACTCCTTGAGTTTGAGCCCTGCCTTGAGCGTCTCGCCGTCCGGATAGCTTACGGTAATCGTTATCTCCGCGCCGGGCACTGCGCCCTTAGCCTTGACTGCTTTCAGGAAGTCCGGGAATTTAGGGTGATTCCGGCAGAAGCTGTGCCAGGCCTGTTTGAGTGAAAGCAGGGAATTGATGTCCATCTCATGCCTCCGTTCCGTTCTTCTTTTCTCTGCGCCGCTTTACAAGAAAGCAAACCACAATCGTCGCGGTGAGCGCGGCATACATATACTCGGAATAGTAATACTTGAAATACGCCGCGGGCAGCAGCGCCGTGGTAATCGCCATATGGCAGAGATGTCCGGATGTGATAAACCAATAGCACCACTGCTTTTTTACAAGCAGATATACCCACAGCCCGATGAGCCACGCCGTCGGAACGTAGAGATTCTTGAAGATGTTGGCGGCATAGTCCAGCGTGCGCTCATACTGGAAAGCATTGGAGATGTGCAGCCACGCCCCTATCTGTGAGCGGATGTAAACCAGCGGGTTATGGATTATGAGCCTTATAACCGCCTTCTGGAAATCCACCTTGTCCTGATCGGTCGCGCCGGGCACAAGGCCGTAATATATGATTATATTGTCATTGTAATTATAATCGCCCTGCTGCTCGTTCAGCTCATGGATTGCATCGACGGATATATACCTGTTGACTATGGTAAGATCCTCTGCGTTCTTCTCCTTGTCGAGTCCGTTGCGCTCCATGCTTGTGATGAGATATTCGAAGAACGGCAGTGCCCTGTGTGCGTTCTCCTCCTTGTCAAAGGCCGACGGCAGATACACCGCAAGCTGCACCAGCAGCATCACCGCAAGCGCCGCCGCTTTTTTCTTTGCATTCAGCGTGGGCTTATAGGTAACATACAGCAGCACCGGCCCGAGCACCAGAAGATATATTCCCTCCGAGCGCCACTGCGTCAGCACCGCGGTCATAAAGCTGAGCAGCAGAAACTTTCCTGCTCCGATAGGTCTCTTTTCGAGATGGTCGCAAATCAGGATGCAGGCATACAGCAGATACAGCACCGCGTACATCGGGCAACGGTGGATGCTGTAGCTCTGGTACAGCCCCGGCGGCAGCAGGAACGGCAGATACAGCAGGAAGCTCAGCTTTGACTCCGTCACGCGCATGAGCCTGTAAACACAGTAGCCCGCTGCAAGGCTCATCAGCCATATCTTGAACACAACCGCAAACGCCGGAAACGGAGCAATGTTCATCGCGATCATGGGTATGTACATTGTCCAATAATTGAAGAAGCCCTTCATCGTCTCATAGGAACGCGCGGACTCAAGTATATTGAACTGATCGCCCGAAGTGAACGGGTAAGCGCCGCATATCGCCCAAAATCCCGTCACGATAACAAACAGCGGCAGCGCGTACATGAGCGTCTGCGTCGCGGCGCCGCGCGCCTTGAAGCCCCGCACGGCGTTCGTAAAAAACAGCGCCGTGAGATATACCGTGATAAGGGTGAGCAGCTTTATGATGATATGCGTCACGGGCCTTGCCTCAGCCGCGCCCTCATAAAAGGCGAAGCGCTCCCACCAGAAGCTGAGCAGCCAGTACACAAGCGCAAAAGCGCCTATTACCCGGTACTTTTTCTCCACTTTATATTTAGAAAGAAACTCTGTTGCCACTTTGTTCCCCACCCGTATGTATGTCTCTGATTTTCTGCACAGATAGTATACTCTGAAATGCCCGTTAATGCAAGCCTTGTGCTTGCATTAAGACCGAAAGCATTATATAATGATGTTTATCTAATTTGGCGGAGAAAAGGAGAAAACCGTGGATAAGATACTTTTGTTTATCCCCATGTATAACTGCGAAAAGCAGATTGTCAGGGTGCTCGCCCAGCTCGATAAGACCGTATGCGAATATATTTCCGCTGTCATCGTCGTCAACAACCGCAGCACCGATAACGGTGAGCAGGCTGTGACGGAATGGCTCAAGGCCAATCGTCCCGCCGTCCCGGTCACGCTCCTGCGCAATGATGAGAACTACGGTCTCGGCGGCTCGCACAAGGTCGCCTTTGACTATGCTCTCAATAACGCCTACGACTATGTTGTCGTCCTCCACGGTGACGATCAGGGCAGTATCTCGAACCTTCTCCCCTATCTCCGGAGCCGCGAATACGCCCAATATGATTCTTTCCTCGGCGCGCGCTTTATGAAGGGCTCGAGTCTTGAGGGCTACTCTAAGTTCCGCACCTTCGGCAATTGGGTGTATGACCTGCTCTTCTCCGTCGGCGCCGGGCGCATGGTATTTGACCTCGGCTCCGGGCTCAATATGTATAAGGTTGCTTCCCTGCGCAGCCGGTACTATCTCCGTTTTAAAGATAATCTGATGTTCAACTGCTATATGCTGCTTGCCGCCGGCCCGCTCGGTCAGTCGCTGCGCTTTTTCCCGATAAGCTGGCGTGAGGAAGATCAGGTCAGCAACGTAAAAATGTTCAGCCAGGCAACAAAGACTCTGCGCATGCTAATGAACTTCACCTTCAATAAGCGCACCTTCCTCGACGGTGAATACCGTGACAGGATTATCTCCGCCTACACCGCACAGCCGGTTTTCGAGTGGGAGGGCAAATAATGAAAAAGCTTCATCTCATCATGCCGATGGGCGGGCGCGGATATCGTTTTTTCAAAGACGGGTATTCCATGCCGAAGCCGCTCATTGAGCTTAACGGCAAGCCTTTTTTCTACTGGTCTGCGCAGTCGGTAATGAAGTTTGTCGACGTTGCGGACATCAGCTTCGTTGTCCTTCAGGAGCATATAGAACATTTTGATATTGACCGTAAAATAAAGGAATACTACCCGCAGGCAAGGATTGTCGTCATCCCCGAGGTTCTCCCCGGCGCAGTGATGACCTGCCTTGAGGGCGTCAAGGGTCTGGGCGACAGCGCTCCCCTGCTCTTTAATGACTGCGACCATATGTTCGTCTGCCGTGACTTTTACGATTTCTGCGCCGCCGGGGACTTCTCCGCGCCCGATGCAGCGCTCCTGACCTTCACCTCCGACGTGCCAAAGTACAGCTTCGCAAAGCTTGATGAGGCAGGCCACGTTCTCTATACGGTCGAAAAGCAGGCGGTGAGCACACATGCCATCTGCGGCGCGTATTATTTTTCCCGCCCGGAGATTTTTATTTCGGCAGCTGAGAA
>CAZFCH010000004.1:0-34623 GCA_964517445.1 uncultured Oscillospiraceae bacterium
AAAATGTTGGGTGCAGCGTACCATTCCGGTTCGCTACCCCAACATTTATTATAGAGCCGAAAAAACCATCACTTTTGCGGACTTGCAGGACGCAATCAGCAACAAATATGGTTTGGATTTAGAATGCTCCGGTGTACCAGACAAGCAGTGTCCCCAGCTGGGGGTACTGCTTGTTTTTTTGCTTTTATGGGATCAACCCCAGAGGTGGCCTGCGCCTGTATATGCAAACTGTTCAACTTTTGAAAATTGCCACAGAAAAAGCATCGTACTCATGCACGATGCTTTAATCTATTATCCGGCCTTGTCTTACAAGTTCGCTCTCTTGCTTTGAAATTACTCGCCGTCAACTTCCGCTATTTCTGCGATTTCCGCAACATCTTCAAGCGGAATATCCACATACTTGATTTCAAGATACACTTTCAGCTCATCATCGTCGTCAAGTTCTGTTTCCATATAACACTTGCCCTCGCGTGTATAGCCGTCTTTGCAAGTAATCCTAACGTTTTTTCGATTAAATTTTGCTGCCTCTTTCGGAGTCATAGCTGTCTTTCGCTCCTTCCCTATCTGCATATTCCGCTACTATATACCATTCAACTTTTGCGCGGCGGCGCGTAATATGATCGGCTGCGCTGCAAAACTTTTTATTTTGCAGCGCAGCCATTTTTTGAATTGGGCTCAAGACAAATCGGAATGACTTGCACGTTCGGTCACGGTTTCGGCGAAGCTGACGGAGACGGAGACGCGGCTGTGTCTGCATCCGTACCGGGGACTTCCATTGCCAGATACTGCTCGACTATTTCGAGCACGGATTCGTCCTTCAGAATCATGGATATCTCTATGCGGCGATTCGCTGCCTGACCCTCGGCGGTGTCATTGCTCGCGACGGGGCGCGTCGCGCCGTAGCCTGCGGCGCAGAAATATTCGGCATAGCTGTCAAGCTTTGCGCCCTTGCCGGTCAGGAGATACTGCAGGACGGAATTCGCTCTGTCGGTCGAGAGCTGGCGGTTCGTCTCGGCGGTACCGGTGATGTCCGTGTGTCCGGAGATGACGATGCTGTCGACATACTTTGCGTTCTCCTCGTTGCTCAGGAACTTGGTGAAAACATCGATAAGCTCATTGAGCACAGCTTCGCTTTCGGGCTTTATCGAGGAAGATCCAAGGTCGAAGAACACGCCCTCGTTGAGGATGATGTTGCCGTTGTCGCCGACGCTGACCTTGCTCTCATCGCCCATGACGTCAACAATACTGTCGCGTATCTGCTCGAGTATCGACATACGCAGCACGGCGATGCTCTGCATCTGGGTGCGCATTTCGAGAAGCTCGCTGTTTGCAGCCTGGAGATATTTCTCCTGATCGCCGATGAGCTTCTTCTGGTTGTTTATGGTCTCGGTCTGTTTATCAATCTGGAGAGTGTAGCCGTTTATCTCGCTCTGCTTGAGCTTCAGCTCCTCGCTCAGATCGTCAAGCTGTGCCTGCGCGGCGCTGACCTGAGTGCGCGTATCCGCAAGCAACTCCTGAGTGTTCTGCAGGTCGTTGCCGGTGATGAGGTTCTGGATATACGAGATGAGCATGAGGAAAAAGAGGATAAGCGCGACCGTGCTCATCATGTCGGCGTAGGTTGGCCAGAAGCCCTGTTCGCCGCCGGAGTCCGCCGAACGCTTTCCGGCGCGTAAGCTCCCGCGCCTCATTGGTGTCCGCCTTTCTCAAGGATGCGCGAGACCTCACGCAGGCCGGAGACAAGGTCTCTTACCGCGACGTCGAGACGCTCGACCGTGCCGCGCAGGTTGTAGTTAAACTCGGAGAAGTCGCGCACGCCGCTGTTGAAGCTGTCGACGGTCTTGTTGAAGGCAGCGATGGGTGCGCGGCTGGAGTCGATGGCGGTCTTGAGATCGCCGGTCGCATTCTGGAGCGCGCTCTCCATGGTCTTAGAAGCGCTGTCAAGCGCATGCACCATCTGCTGCACCATTTCGCTCTCGTCTTTGGCACGCTCGGTCGGCAGAGTCGGTGCGACGGTGTGGTCGAGCCACAGCTCAAGTCGTGCTTCGAGCGTCTCACGCTCAGCCTGGGGGCTGAATATGGAGCGCAGCAGCGTAAGTATGATAGAGCAGGCAACACCGACAAGCGAGGTATAGAACGCAACGCCCATGCCGGAGAGCGCCGACATCAGTCCGCCGCCGACGCTGTCGAGCACGCTCAGCCATTCGGATGTGTTCGAATAGCTGATGAGCTCGGTAAGCGAAGAGACGGAGTGGCTCAGGCCGAGGAAGGTTCCGAACAGACCAAGCGTGACGAAGAGCGACACGGCGTTTGCAAGAAAGCGTTCGCACAGCAGTAGTCCCGAGAGCTTGGTACTGACGGCGTTCGAAATGATTGCGGGGGTGTTGACGTCCTGCCCGTACTTCTTGTAGGCGTCGGCAAAGTCGTTCACGGTAAAGCGCAGGAAGGCGTTATCACGGTCGAGGCTGCCCTTCAGCATGCCGGCGAGAGCCTTGTATCTGCCCCAGGTGTAAAACAGCAGCAGCACCGCGAGCACAAAAAGGATAGCGATTGCAGCGATAACGATGATGCCCGACGCGGGCATGCTGGTCAATACGTTCATAGTAGTTCCTCCTTGTATGTTTCTTGGGGGTAGCTTAGCAGAGTTTATCCAATTCGTCTATCAGCTCTCCGAAGAGCGCGAGGGCGGAGTCTATGCTCTCGGGACGGCTCATATCGACGCCCGCGATCTTGAGCAGTGATATCGGGTCGGTGCTCGAGCCGCCTGAGAGGAAGCGTTTATAGTCTGCGACAGCCGGCGCGCCCTCGGTCAGGATACGCTCGGCAATGGCAACGGCGGCAGAGAAGCCGGTCGCGTACTGGAAGACATAGTAATCATAGAAGAAGTGCGGTATACGCGCCCACTCGAGGGCGATGCCCTCGTCGCAGACCATGTCGGGCCCATAATAGAGAGCGTTCAGCGCCTTGTATTTTTCGCAGAGCACATCGGCGGTCAGTGCCTGTCCCGCTTCGGACATACGCCCCATCTCAAGTTCGAACTCGGCGAACATCGTCTGACGGTAGACCGTGCCCTTGAACTGGTCAAGAAAATGGTTTATGAGGTAAGCGCGCTCCTTCTTATCCTGCGTGCGGCTGAGAAGATAGCGCATGAGCAGGACCTCGTTGCAGGTGGAGGCGACTTCGGCGACGAAGATGACATAGTCGCTGGTGTTCACGGGCTGGTTATGGCAGCTGTAGTAGCTGTGCAGTGTGTGCCCCATCTCGTGGGCAATGGTGAACATGGATTCAAGATTGTCCTTCTGGTTGAGCAGCACGTACGGGTGCGGGCGGGAGCTTCCGGAGGAGTACGCGCCGCTGCGCTTGCCGCGGTTCTCATATACATCGATCCAGCGGCTGTTAAAGCCCGTTTCAAGGAGTTTGGTATAGTCCTCCCCGAGAACGCTCAGCGCTTCGAGGACGGTCTTTTTTGCCTCGTCATAGCTGATGGAGACGGCTGCATCCGGCACGACGGGGGTATACACATCGTACATATGCAGCTCATCCACGCCGAGGAGTTTCTTGCGCAGCGCGACATAACGGTACATCTTATCCATGTTGTTGTGGACGGTGTCGATAAGATTCAGGTACACGCTCTCCGGAACCTCGGTCGCGTCGAGCGCAGCGGCAAGGGTCGACGGGTATTTCCGCGCATCGGCGAAAAAGCGCAGCTGCTTGAACTGCGCGTCAAGCGTCGCGGCGATGGTGTTTTTAAACTCGTCATAGCGTTTATAGCAGTTTTCAAAGGCGCTCTTGCGGAGCACTCTGTCCGCGCTCTCCATAAGCGGCACAAGCGTCCCGGCAGAGAGTGGGTGGAGGTTACCCTCAGCATCGACCGCGTCCTCAAAGCGCAGGTCGGCATTTCGCAGCGCGCCGCATATAGAGTCCGGCGCATCGGCCATCTCCCCGGCAGCGGCCAGCAGGCGCTCCTCGGCAGGGGAAAGGATATGCTCCGCGCGGCGGCGCAGGCGGTACAGGCTGCGGCGGTAGGTCTCAAGTTCCGGGCACTCACGGTAGAAACCGTTGAGCGTCTCCTCGGGGATGGCAATGAGCTCCGGCGTTGCAAAGGACGCTGCGCCTGAGATTGCAACGCAGCAGCCTACGCCTTTGCTGCGCATGTCCTGATAACGGGAGTCCGCCGTGTCCTGATCCGCCTTGCACCCGGCGTAGCCCATCAGCTTTTCAAGGCGCACGGAGATCTCATCGTCCAGCCGCATATACTCCAGCAGCCTCGCGGCGCTCTCGCCGAGCGTGCCCTCATACTGCGCGAGCTGTTCCGGCACCTGCAGCAGAGATTCATATTCGCGCAGCCAGTCCTCATCGGTTTTGAATATATCTGTCAGATCCCAGGTGAACTCCACAGGGTTCTCGTTTCTTTCGGGGATTCTTTCAGCAGCCATAGGCACCTCCGAGAATAAAATTTATCTATAGTAATTATAACACAGCCTCCCCTGCTCTGCAAACAGCGTACATATTAAGAATAAATAAGTTTTATTTTACGCCCGGCGCTCTGTGCTGAAAAGCGTGCGCAGCGCAGAAAAGCTGCTTTAATATTTATGATGCTCTGACCACACCAAATGTTCCCGTTTCTGCGTTTTTGTGTTATACTGCATTTATAACGCAAAACGGAGGAAAACATGAAAAGACGCATCATTCATATAGACGAAGAAAAATGCACCG
Organism: uncultured Oscillospiraceae bacterium; assembly: GCA_964517445.1. Classification (GTDB taxonomy): domain Bacteria; phylum Bacillota; class Clostridia; order Oscillospirales; family Oscillospiraceae; genus Limivicinus. Next base: position 4,714 of record CAZFCH010000004.1, read on the forward strand.
GCTGCGGCCTGTGCGTCAACGCATGTCAGGAGGGCGCGCTCACGCTGGTAGACGGTAAAGCAAAGCTCATGCGCGATGATTACTGCGACGGTCTCGGCAACTGCCTGCCGAACTGTCCGGTAAACGCCATCAGCTTTATAGAGCGGGAGGCCGCCGCATTTGACGAGGCAGCCGTCCTCAGCGCCCAGCGCGAGAAGCTGCGCGCGCAGGCAGCGGCACACGGATTCACAGGCTGCCCCGGCTCAAAGGTCAAGGCAATAGAGCACACGGCTGACGCTGCCGAGGCTGCGCCCGTAACGAAACAGCAGAGCCGGCTTTCGCAGTGGCCCGTGCAGATAAAGCTTGTGCCGGTGAACGCGGCATTCTTTAACGGCGCGAAGCTCCTCATTGCGGCCGACTGCACGGCTTATGCCTACGCAGGCTTCCATGAGGATTTCATCCGCGGGCGCGTCACGCTCATCGGCTGCCCGAAGCTCGACGGTGTGAACTATACTGAGAAGCTCGCCGACATCATCGCCTCGAACGATATCCGCGAGCTGCTGATAGTGCGCATGCAGGTTCCCTGCTGCGGCGGGCTGGAGCTTGCGGCAAAGAACGCTCTGAAGGCAAGCGGCAAGTTCATCCCGTGGAACGTTGTGACAATAGCCTCCGACGGGCGGATAGTGGATTAACGGTAATAATGTTATGAGCAGCAGTCCAAATCAGACTGTTGCTCATAATATTAAATATATTAAATTTAAATAAAAACTCCTCCGGGTTTCCCCGGAGGAGCACTCCCGCAAATGCCGTGCTGGCTCGATTATAACCTGCACAATAAGGCAGGTGGGTCGCCTAAGTTCTGTTTCGCTGCTTCCAACTTCCGGCGTAAGCCGGGAGGCCTGCAATCCGCAGATTCAAATCGGCATCCCTTATTAGAGATGTGGGTTTAACGAGCCACAAGGTCTAAAACAGACGACACGCACACAGCAGGAATTTATTTTCTTGTATACCTCCGTGGCATTAAAGCACTTTCTGCATCCGGAGAAAAACGCCGTGACGGAAACTTATTCCCCGTCCTCGTCGTCATACAGGAGGACGGCAAAATGATCATACACATCCTGAAGCTCGTTCTCATCGTCGATGGACTCGAACAGTTCGTCACCGTTTTCATCAATAACGGAACGCAGAATCACAAGGCCGTAATCCGGATCGTTCTCATCCATGTCCGCGGGAAGAAAAGCCACAAAAGTCTGTCCTTTATAATCCATGGTATCCAGAAGCTCAAGCTCGAACTCCGTACCGTCATCGTCAACTATAGTAATAAAATCGCTGCCGAAATCTTCGCTCATAAATATAACCTCCGTACTGGTATCTGATAGTATTGTATACCATCCCGAAGAATAAATCAACAGTTTCTGCCTGCGATGCCCTATTTCTTTGCGCGCAGCAGTGCAATATTCTGCCCTAAAAGAAAAATTTACAATTACTCTACCTGAAATTGACAGCCTGTGTTATAATGTTAATTCAGTGTATAATAGGTAATAGTGCATAGCCATGCGGGATATCGCGCCCGCTTTTCAGTTTCCTGCAAGAAGGAGGTATGCTGAAGCCCAATGAGCAAGAAAACCAAGCCGGAGCAAAGCTCCGCAAAAACAGGCCGCATCGCAAAGAAAGCGGCGAATATAACCGTTGATATGGTCTCGGGCACCGTCAGCATGGTGCTCAAAGCGATAGGGACAGTGCTGCTCATTCTCCTTGTGACGGGGATGATGTTTGCCTGCGTCTTCGCCTACTATGTTAAGACCTGCCTGACCCCGAACCTCGACCTTTCACTTGAGGACTTCAAGCTCAACGAATCGAGCACCATCTGGTATCAGGACTCCGTCGGTGAGTGGCGCGAGCTTGCCACACTATCCGGCACGGAGAACCGCATATGGGTCGATTATGATCAGATCCCGTGGTACATGGAAAAGGCGCTGGTCGCTATTGAAGATAAGCGTTTCTATGAGCACAAGGGCGTTGACTGGTACCGCACTGCCGGCGCGTTCGTCACGATATTCACCCGCGGCGAGAGCGGCTACGGCGGCTCGACCATCACCCAGCAGCTCATAAAGAACCTGACCGGTGAAAAAGAGGTCACGATTCAGCGCAAGCTCACTGAGATATTCTCCGCGCTGGAGCTTGAGAAGAAGTACGATAAACAGGAGATCATTGAATGGTATCTCAACGCCGTGTACTTCGGCGAAGGCTGCTTCGGCGTGCAGACCGCGGCGCAGACCTATTTCGGCAAGGACGTATCAGAGCTGTCGCTTGCCGAGTGCGCATCGATCATCGGCATCACGAATCAGCCGACCTACTATGACCCCTTCTATAACAGGCAGAACAACAAAGAGCGTCAGGAGACAATCCTGCGCGAGATGTATGAGCAGGGCTATATCGACTATACCCAGTACCGTGAGGCCGTAGAAGAAGAGCTTGTATTCACTCACACCCCCAACGAGGAATATACTCAGGAGATAATGTCCTACTACACCGAAACGGTTATTGCCGATGTCACGCAGGACCTTATGAAGCTGAAGGGCATCAGTGAGGACACTGCTCGCGCACTGCTCTATAACGGCGGCTATCAGATATACAGCTGCCTCGATGCGGACATTCAGGGCTGCGTCGACGCGGTCTACACTGACCTGTCAGCGATACCCCAGACGGCGTACAGCGACCAGCAGCTGCAAAGCGCAATAGTCATAATGGATCCGTTCGACGGCAGAATACTCGCGCTCTGCGGCGGTGTCGGAGAGAAGACGATAAACCTCGGTCTAAACCGTGCCACCGGGACCTACCGCTCCCCAGGCTCCTCGATAAAGCCGATTGCGTCCTACGGCCCGGCAGTCGACCTCGGGCTCATCACTCCCGATACGCTCGTAAGCGACTCATCGGATATCACCCTCAGCGGCACGAGCTGGTACCCGAACAACGATAGCTACACCAACTACGGTCTCATCACCATATATACCGCGCTGCAGTATTCGCTCAACACCGTCGCAGCCCAGATAGTCGACAAACTCCCCATGGGGCCGCAGACCTCGTATGACTATCTGACCACACGCCTCGGCGTGACGAGCCTTGTGCCGGAGGACTGCGACTATGCGCCAATGGCGCTGGGTGAGCTGACCTACGGCATTACGGTACGCGAGATGGCTCAGGCCTACTGCCCGTTCGTGAACGACGGCATCTTCACCTACAGCCGCACCTACACCCTTGTCACCGACAAGGACGGCAACGTCGTCATCGACAACTCACCGAGCACCATTCAGGCCTTCAAGCCGAACACCGCCTACACCATGACCTACATGATGCAGAACGGCGTCGAGAACGGCACCGGCAGTGAAGCCGCGCTCTGGACGATGCCAGTCGCCGGCAAGACCGGCAGCTCCAGCAACTATCAGGACCGCTGGTTCGTCGGCTGCACGCCGTACTATGTCGCCGCAGTCTGGACAGGCTATGACATGCCCGAGCGCATTCACGCCAGCGGCAACCCCGCAGCCCAGCTCTGGAAAAAGGTTATGACCCCCGTGCATGAAGGTCTGGCCTGGGAATCCTTCACCTATCCTTACCTAGGCGAGAACACCGGCATATTCGGTTATGATGACAGCAGCCTTACAGACGATGAATATCTCGACAGCACCGACAGCGAGGATAGCTACAGCGACGGCGGCAGCGGGACAAGCTCCAGCCGCGACAACTATATCTCCGGCGGAAATTCAAGCGAGAATTCAAACTACGGTACATCCACCGACCCGTATTCCTGATGCGTATTCCGGCAATGCCTCTCTCAGCAGCGGGGGTAACAGAATGAACTGATACTCCCGACTGCCCGCAAAAGGGCACGTTTTTCAAGCGATTTCGCGATTTACCTTTATTTTAAGTTGACAAATTTATTAATTTGAGTTACAATTCGATTACATTACTGGAGGTGCTTATATTGGCTAAGACATTGGAGTACAAGGGACATCCCCTCCAACGGAAGGACAATATCATTTATTACGGCAGCTTTGCTGATAAGTATATCATCATGCTGCAGGTTCTTGATACCAAGAAAGTCGGCGATCTTGACGTTGCCACCAAGGTATCTATCCAGCTTCAGCTTACGGACGCGAGCATCAAATCACGGGATCGCGTTGTGAAAAAGTCTGAGAAGGACGGTCTTTATGCTGCGATAGACGTAGCAGCCGTTTGGCTGGAAAGAGCCCTTTCCTCCAGATAAAATAAAAAAGGATCTGGTTCTTATGCGCAAAAAAGCTTTGAGGATCTCTGTCGCTGCGGCGCTGATAGCCTCGATGATGAGTGTTCCGGCCTATGCCGAGAGCGCCGTCGTCACCGGCAACGGCGTCAACATGCGCTCCGGCCCCGGCACGAATTACCGGGTGATTGACTCCCTGCCGAAGGGGGCGTCTGTCAATGTCAGCGACAGATCCAACGGCTCATGGTACGCGGTAGATTATAACGGCAACAGCGGTTTCATGTCTGCCTCATATCTGAGCATAACCGAAGAGGATTACAGCGGCGTCACCACCCCCGGCGACGAAGGCAATGCGTACATCAATGCGATGTATGTCCGCTTCCGCAGCGGTCCCGGTTCGGACACGTCGATTCTCAGCGAGTACAATCGCGGCAAGCGGGTGACTGTTACCGGTACTTCCGGCGGCTGGACAGCCTGCATTATTGACGGTCAGGCCGGATACGTGTACTCTGACTACATCAGCCTCGAAGACAGTGATACTCCTTCCCTCGGTGTTGACTACGGCAACGGCACCGAGAGCGAACCTTCGCTCGGTGACTTTGACAGCAGCGACGGCTATACCGAGCCTGAACAGCCGGACAATACCGAGGAGCCCGCGGCAACTCCCGAACCCACTCCCGAAGCAGTCACGGAGACAGAGCAGGCGCAGGGCTACATCTGTGGTGACTTTGTCCGTTTCCGTACCGGCCCTTCAAGCAGCTATTCTATCATTGATTCCTACAACTGGGGCACACAGCTTTACATCACCGGTGCTTCCGGTGACTGGACGAAATGCGTGATTGACGGGTGCGAGGGCTATGTCTACTCGCAGTACGTCGCCCGCAGCGACAGCTCTGCCGATGACGGCGAAGCTGAGACCGAATCCGACACCGGCGATGAGCAGGCCGAGGAAGCGCAGCAGTCCGATGTTCCCGATGAATCCACCGGCTCAGAGGGCTATGTGAGCGGCAACAACGTGCGTATGCGCAGCGGTGCGTCGATGAGCTCCGGGATACTGCATGAGCTCTCCTACGGCAACGTAGTCACCATAGTCGGCACCGAGGGCGAGTGGACCGCCGTGTACTATAACGGCGAGTTCGGTTACATATATTCCAGCTACGTAAAGCAGGGCAGCCTCAACTATTCGGAGATTATCAATTCCGGTGACAGCAGCGAGCTTGGACGGCAGATCGCGGACTACGCGCTTCAGTTTGTCGGTTATAATTACTGCTGGGGCGGCACCTCTCCGAGCACCGGCTTTGACTGTTCCGGTCTTGTCTACTATGTGTACAGCCAGTTCGGCTACACGCTCAACCGTGTCGCCTGCGACCAGGCCAATAACGGCGTTTCCGTGAGCGACCTTCAGCCCGGTGACATCCTCTGCTTCTATTCCGGCGGCAGCTATATCGGCCACGTCGGCATCTACATAGGCGACAACAAGTTTGTCCATGCGCAGAACTCCGCAACCGGAGTCGTCGTGACGGAGCTTTCCGGCTACTACGCGAGCCGCGGTTACGAAGCCCGCCGCATTGTGTGACATAATTTAACAACGAATTAAGGCCGCTCTTTTGAGCGGCCTTAATTGCTGTTTATTATTTATTGTTCTTCCCCAGCTGATAGAACGCGACGGCGCTGGCAGCGGCAACATTCAGGGAATCCACGCCGTGGGACATTGGGATGCGCACAGTATAATCGCAGTGCTCAATGGTGTCATTAGCAAGCCCATCGCCCTCGGTGCCGAGGACTACCGCGAGCTTTTCCTCCGCCGTGAGACGGGGATCGGCGATGCTCAGTGAGTCGTCCCGCAGTGCCATCGCAGCAGTTCTGAAGCCCAGACCGTGCAGAAAATTCTGCCAGCCGTCGGGCAGATACGTCCACGGCACCTGAAAAACCGTGCCCATGCTGACTCGTATCGCGCGGCGGTAAAGCGGGTCGCTCCCGGCGCTGGTGAGAAGAACGGCGTCCATCCCGAGCGCCGCGGCGGAGCGGAAGATTGCGCCGATGTTCGTCGGGTTCATTACGTTTTCAAGCACGGCAATGCGCGAGGCGCCGCGGCAAAGTTCCGCCGCCTCCGGCAGTTTCGGCCGACGCATGGCGCAGAGCATACCGCGCGTGAGGTGAAACCCGGTAAGCTCCGTCAGTACTTCAAGCGATGCCGCAAAAACCGGAATGTCTCCGCAGCGTTCGATAAGCTCTCTGCCCTTTCCGTCAACGTGCTTTGTCTCCATCAGCATAGAGACCGGCACGCAGCCGGCGTCCAGCGCGCGTTCTATGACAACCGGGCTTTCGGCAATGAACAGAGCGTTTTCCGGATCGGCGCGGCTGAGCAGCTGGTTTTCTGTCAGGCGCGCGTATATATCCAGCTCCGGTGCGGAGAAATCGTTTATCTCAATAACATTCGGCATTTGTCTATCCTGCTTCTCGTAAAACTTCGCGACAATTATATAAGTATATGCGGCATATTGCAAGCTTGAGAATTTACAAATTAACGTTGATTAAGCGGAAATTTGTGATAATATATTCTTAAAAATGAAAATTTGAAGGTTTCCGAAATGCAAAAGAAAAAGCTGAAAATCTCCGTCATTTCCCAGATACATTACGGCAAGCTCGTCCTGCGCTCCATGCTGCTCGTCGCAGCGCTCACGGCCTATATCATCAGCCATCTTAATGGCAGCGGCTCGATGTTCGGCGGCTATGACAGCGTGTGGATATGGATTGTGGTGCTTGCAATATACGCAGTCGAGATGGTGCTGCGCTGCTTTCCGTCGGATTATGAGAGCATGGGCTGCCAGAAGCAGTTCAAAAAGAACTTCATGCCGAACAAGCCTTTCGATAAAAAGGCTCTGCGGCGGGACTCTTATAAGAGCACCGTACCGGTCATAGTCTTCTGGTCGCTGCCGAACCTGCTGTTCATCTGGCTGTATAAGCAGGGCATCTTCGACTGGGGCATCATGGTGCTGCTGTCGCTCTTCTACTCCGTGTGCGACATGATCTGCATCCTGTTCTTCTGCCCGTTCCAGACCTGGCTGATGAAGAACAAGTGCTGCAGTACCTGCCGGATATACAACTGGGACTACATAATGATGTTCACGCCGCTGCTCGTCGTGGATAATCCTTACGCCAAGTGTCTTGTCGCTCTGAGTCTGCTGCTGCTCGTTCGCTGGGAGCTGAGCTACTTCATCCACCCTGAGCGCTTTTACGAACAGACGAACTGCGCCCTCTCCTGCGCCAACTGCAAGGAGAAGCTGTGTCATCATAAAAAGCAGCTGCGCAGCTTTCATAAAAAGCTGTTCTCCCAGCTGCACACTCACAACGGCAGCGGACTGCCGCAGAATTAAATTCTCAAATCAATAAGCCCTAACATAAAAGCTGCACGGCGAATGCCGTGCAGCTTCTGTGTTTTATTACTTCTTAGTAACGATGTGATCCTTATCCTTGTAAATGCTGTTTGCGGGGATGACACCGCGCACGCAGGAGGTCGGATAAATGTTCGAGCCGCGGCCGACGACCGTACCGGGATTGAGGACGCTGTTGCAGCCGACCTCGACATTGTCGCCGAGCATCGCGCCGAACTTCTTGCGTCCGGTCTCGATGGGTGCACCGGGAACCTTGACGGTGACAAGGGTCTTGTCGCTCTTGACGTTGCTGGTTATAGAGCCGGCACCCATGTGCGCCTTATATCCGAGAACAGAGTCGCCAACGTAGTTATAGTGCGGGGTCTGGACGTTATCAAACAGAACGACATTCTTAAGCTCCACAGAGTTGCCGACGACGGCGTTCTTGCCGACGATAGCGCTGCCGCGGATGAACGCGCAGTGGCGAATCTCCGCGCCGTGGTCAATGATGCAGGGTGCGCCGAGGTACGCCGAGGGGAACACCTTTGCGTCCTTCGCCACCCACACGCCCTCGCTGGGATTATCAAACTCATCCGGGTCGAGCGTGGGGCCGAGCTTGAGGATGAAATCCTTTATCCCGTCAAGCACCTCCCAAGGATAGGTCTTGCCGTCGAACAGCTCCTTTGCGATGGTCTTATCCAAATCAAGAAGCTCTTTTATTTCAACCATCTTTCCTACCTCACTTGACTCTGATAAGCTTGCCCGCATCGGCCATTGCAGCGATAATGGCGTCGACCTTCTCCTCGCACAGCTCGTGCGTGGATGCTTCCGACATAACGCGCAGCAGCGGCTCGGTACCGCTCTTGCGCAGCAGGACGCGGCCGTTGTCGCCAAGCTCGGCCTCGGCCTTTGCAACTGCCGCCTTCACCTTTTCGTCGTTGAGCGTCTCGTCCTTATCGGTGACGATGACGTTCTTCAGTACCTGCGGATACATGGTCATGCCGGACGCGAGCACGGAGAGCGGCTCCTTCGTCTCGGTTATGGCTTCCATGACCTTGATTGCGGTCAGGAGTCCGTCGCCGGTGTTCGCAAGGCGGCCGAAGATGATGTGGCCGGACTGCTCGCCGCCGATCAGGTGGCCGTTCTGGCGCATATTTTCGGCAACGTACTTGTCGCCGACGGCAGTCTTTTCATAGCCGATGCCCAGCTCGTCGAGCGCCTTGTACAGTCCCATGTTGGACATGACGGTCGTGACGACCTTGGAGTTGCCGAAGGTGCCGCGTTCCTTCATGTACTTCGCGCAGACGTACATTATATGGTCGCCGTTTACCTCGTTGCCCTTCTCGTCGACGGCAAGGCAGCGGTCAGCGTCGCCGTCAAATGCGAAGCCGACATCAAGCCCGTTTTCAACAACGAACTTCTGGAGATTGTGTATGTGCGTCGAGCCGCAGTCAACATTGATGTTCAGACCGTCGGGCTTATTTGCGAGCACGTAGGTGTCCGCGCCGAGGGCGTCGAACACGCTCTTTGCCATCTGCCATGTGCTGCCGTTGGCGCAGTCAAGACCGATTTTGCGTCCCTTGTAGGAGCGCGTTGCAAGAGAGATAAGGTAGCCTATGTAACGGTTGCGGCCGGCGGAGTAGTCCACCGTGCAGCCGATCTGATCGCGCTGGGCATAGGGCAGCTGCTCGTCGGAGTCGAGGTATTCCTCTATCTTGTCAAGCAGGGACTCCTCCATCTTCTCGCCCTCACTGTTGAGGAGCTTTATGCCGTTGTCATAGTACGGATTGTGGCTTGCGGAGATCATAATGCCGCAGTCGAAATCGTCAGCGCGCGTGATATAGGACACGCTCGGCGTAGATGTGACATGCAGCAGATACGCGTCCGCGCCGGAGGCCGTAAGCCCCGCGCAGAGCGCCGCTTCAAACATATAGCTCGAACGGCGTGTGTCCTTGCCGATAACAACCTTTGCTCTGTGCGCCTTGCTGCTGTAGTACCAGCCAAGATAGCGGCCTATGCGGAATGCGTGGTCGACTGTCAGGTTTACGTTCGCTTCCCCGCGGAAGCCGTCAGTTCCGAAATATTTACCCATTGTTTCCTCCTTGATTAGAGTCTGGACGCCGCCGCAGTGTCAAGATACACGGTGACCTCCGTAGGAATTTGCAAAAATGATGCAGGTATATATGTAATGGTCTTGCCATAAACCATCTCAAAAACAGCCGCAGCCTTGTCATCACCCTCGGCAAGAAGAATTATATTTCTCGCCTCGGTCAGGGTCTTGATGCCCATCGTCACGGCGTATTCGGGCATGTTCCCATCTGTATAACCGCGCTCGGAGAGCTGGCGTTTTGTTCTGTCCGTCAGCTTCTGGGCATGGGTATACGAATCAAAGGGCGTTGCCGGCTCATTGTAGCCGATGTGCGCGTTCTGACCGATGCCGAGCACTGCAAGGTCAATACCTCCAAGGCTCTCTATGAGCCGGTCGTATTCCTCCGGCGCATCGGTGTCCGGGAAAAAGCAGTTCTCATCGCTTATATCAGCCGCATGCAGCAGCTTCTCTTTCAGGAAATTTTCGCAGTCATGTCTTCCGGAAAATTCCGTCACCGCAAGGATGCGCGCGTTTTTCAGGCTGAGCTCGCCTGCGGCGCACATTTCGCCGAGCTGCTTATACAGCCCCGTCATGTCGCGTCCCGCGGCAAGTGCTATCACTGCATCAGGCTTTTCGCAGACGATATTCTTTATCTTTTCTGCGGCCTGTTTTTCAATCTCAGATGTTTCGCCCTTGATAATTTTCAATTCAAACATCCCCTATAATCTTTCGCTCATCCGGAGCGTACTGCGATTGTATAGCCTGTGCAGATCACTTATCCATAAGGAGCTTCGTCAGTTCCTCCATGAAGGTGTTGATATCCTTGAAGCTGCGGTAGACAGATGCGAAGCGGACATATGCCACCTCATCCACGCTCTTGAGGCGGGCCATGACCATCTCGCCGATATCGACCGTCTTCACCTCGCGCTCAAGATTGCTCTGGAGCTCCTGTTCTATATCGTCCGCAATGCCCTCAAGTGTTGCGAGCGGAACCGGACGCTTCTCGCAGGCTCTTACCATGCCGTTTATGAGCTTGACCTTATCGAAGGCCTGGCGGCTTCCGTCGCGCTTGATAACAACCAGCGGTAGTCTTTCAATAATCTCATATGTAGTAAAACGCTTCTGGCAGGCAAGGCACTCGCGGCGGCGACGTATCGTCGCTCCCTCCTCTGCCGGGCGTGAATCGATGACCTTGCTCTCGGTGTATCCGCAAAACGGGCATTTCATATGTTTTTCTCTCCCAATCCCAAAAATAACGAATGTATTATATCATAGGAAGTTCCTCTTTTCCACAGTAATTATAAACAATTACAGCCTTCCGGTGCAGTCAGCTTTCACAAAAAGTTATGTAATTTCAGTTCCGTCAACTTTATTACGTTAATTATATTAAGTAAATTAAATTACGTATACTTGTTTTTTCCGCAGGCAAAAACAGAGCCCTGAGCTTTGTGTGAAGCTCAGGGCTCTGTTTTGCATATCCGTTTATCTTCTCCTGTCGCGGCTGCTGACCATGATGATAAGCCGCAGCAGCTGCATGAGCGTCACGGCCAGCGCCGCGACATAAGTCATCGCGGCCGCGCGCAGCACCCGGCGCGCACCTGTAAGCTCGTCGCCGTACAGAATGCCCATGCTCTCTATCGTCTGCATCGCGCGATTGCTGGCATTGAACTCCACCGGCAGCGTCACAAGCTGGAACACCGCGCACAGGGCAAAGCACGCAACGCCTATATACGCCAGATATATGAAGTCCGGCGCAATGGAGCACAGCAACAGTCCCGCAAGCACGAGCGGCCATGAGAGCTTTGAGCCGAAGTTCGTGACCGGGATGATGGCCGAGCGTATCTTCACCGGCACATAGTCCTGCGCATACTGTATCGCGTGGCCGACCTCGTGGCAGGCAACGCCGATAGCCGCGGTGGACGTGCCGCTATACACGTCGGACGACAGGCGGACCATGTTCGCCTCGGGGTCATAATGGTCGGTAAGCTCGCCGTCTATCTGCTGTATGGCAACATACTGCAGCCCGTTTGCATCCAGCACTCGGCGCGCAGCCTGTGCTCCGGTCATGCCGCGTGAATTCAGCTGGCGGGAATATTTATTATAAGTAGATTTCACATTCGCGCTTGCCCACATTGTGAAGAGCACCGCGGGCAGCACAAGAATTATATATGTCCAGTCAATATACATTGTTTTCCTCCATTGGCGGAACCTTCCGCCATAAAAGCTTCTTTATTCTTAAAATATTATACCCTCTTCTCTTTCCGTGCGCAAGCGGCACGGCGCGCCGTATGCCGCATTTTACTTTTTTGTCTTTTAATATTAAGGAAATGTTCACAGTTCTCTCCTGCTGTCTTTAACTTCGCTTTAGCTTGGATAATTAAAATTTCCCTCGATGATTAAATCACAAATCCATGCATGAAAGAGGTAGCATTATGAAGCAGGATCGGCGAATCACCAAGCTCAGCGCGGCGCAGAAGAAAAAGCTTATCATAATCATCGCAGCTGTTGCGGTTCTGATAACCGCGGCAGTAATCATTCTGAAAAAAAACGTCTCTGAAAAGTACGGTAAGAAGGATGACACAGAGATACTCTCTGCCGAGGTCACGCGCGGCAGCATCAGCACCTCCGTTGCGGGCTCCGGTCTCCTCAGCGACGACGATGTTGAAACTCTCGATATCCCCGACGGTGTGGAGCTTGAGGAGATAAAAGTCGTGCGCGGCAGCAAGGTCGAGGAAGGCGACCTGCTCGCAACCGTCGACCTGAACACTGTCATGCTCGCCATGTCCACGGTTAGCGACGAGCTTGACTCGCTCGATGACGATATAAACAGCGCCATCAGTGATTCCGTCAGCAGCTATATAAGCTCCTCCGTTTCCGGCAGGGTAAAGAAGATATACACTGCGGCGGGCGACAGCGTCAATGATGTCATGTATGAGCACGGCGCGCTGATGCTCGTCTCGCTCGACGGGTATATGGCAGTCGATATCGACACCGACGCTCTCTCCGTTGGGGACAGCGTGACCGTCACCACCCCCGACGGAACGGAATACTCCGGCAGCGTCGACGCTGTTCTTGACGGCACGGCGACCGTGCTTATCACCGATAACGGCCCGTCCTACGGCGATACCGTCAGCGTAAAAAACTCGGACGGCACCAGCCTCGGCAGCGGCGAGCTGTATATCCATGATGAGCTGAAAATAGTCGGCTACGCGGGCACCGTCTCGTATCTGAGCGTCAGTGAGGGCAGCAGCATTTATTCCGGTTCCACACTCATCGGCCTTACGGACACTGACTACACCGCAAACTACGAAACTCTCCTCACCGAGCGCAGCGACAAAGAAGCCGTTCTCAACCGCCTCATAAAGATATATAAAGAAGGCGCTCTCTATTCCGACATCAGCGGAACCATCAAGGAAATAAACGCCGATGACGACGAGAGCCGCACCGATGACAGCAGCACCGAAGGGCAGTATTTCAGCATAAGCCCGGATAAGACCATGTCCATCTCGGTGAGTGTCGACGAGAGCGAGATTCTCTCCGTCTCCGTCGGGCAGAGTGCCATCGTCTCGATTGACTCCATAGACGGAGAAGTCTTCAACGGCACCGTCACCGAGATTGACCGCGCCGGCACAAGCTCCAGCGGTGTCACGACCTATACCGCAACCATCAGTATCGACAAGACCGACTCCATGCTCGCCGGTATGTCCGCCTCTGCAACGATAGTCATAGACGGCGTGGACGACGCGCTTCTCATTCCGGTCGATGCTCTCAACAAGACCAGCAGCAGCTACTATGTCTACACGAGCTACGACGAGAGCAGCGGCGAGTTTGGCGGCATGGTCGAAGTCACGGTCGGCATATCCAACTCAAACTATGTTGAAATCACCGGCGGTCTCAGTGAAGGCGACATGGTCTATTATAAGGAACAGCAGACGGCCAACAGCTTCATGCCCGGCGGCATGGACTTCGGCGGTGGTGATTTTGGTGGCGGCAACATGCCGAGTGGCGGCGGCGACTTCGGCGGCGGCAGCATGCCGAGCGGCGGCGGTGACTTTGGCGGCGGCGGTCCCGGCGGAGCCCCGAGCATGAACTGATAAGGCGGTGGTCACATGATTCGCATAAAAGATCTCTGCAAGTACTACCGGATAGGTGACGAGGAAGTTCACGCGCTCGACCACGCTTGTCTGCACGTTTCCCCCGGTGAGTTCGTCGGCATCATCGGCCCGTCGGGTTCAGGCAAGTCGACGCTTATGAACATCATCGGCTGCCTCGATGTCGCCGATTCCGGGGAGTACCTGCTTGACGGCATCCCCATAGAAAACTACTCCGAAAACGAGCTTGCGCGTATCCGCAACCACAAGATCGGCTTCGTGTTTCAGAGCTTCAACCTCATCCCGAAGCTCACCGCGGAGGAAAATGTCGAACTTCCGCTTATCTATCAGGGCATAAAAAAGGAGGAGCGTACGGAGCGAGTCGCAGCAGCGCTCGATCGCGTGAAGCTTGGCAAGCGTGCCAACCACTTCCCTACCGAGCTCTCCGGCGGACAGCAGCAGCGTGTCGCAATAGCGCGGGCGATAGTCACCCGACCCTCTTTGATTCTCGCCGACGAGCCGACCGGAAACCTCGATTCAAAAACCACCGTCGAAATCATGGATATCTTTCACGAGCTGCACAGGCAGGGCAACACAATCGTCCTCATCACGCATGACGACTCTGTCGCCGCGCAGGCCGAGCGGCGCGTACGTATCCTCGACGGACATCTCACTGAGGAGGGCGCATGATGGATACTCTGAAGCAATCCCTGCGCATGGCTGTCAAATCCATAAGCGGCAACAAGCTGCGCGCGTTTCTTACAATGCTCGGCATCATCATCGGCGTCATGGCGCTGGTCATCCTCGTCAGCCTTGTGAACGGCGCAACCAGCACCGTGACAGATACAATCTCCAGCCTCGGCACAAATCTCCTGACCGTCACCGTGAGCGACGACAAGGGTCAACCGATTAGCCTGAGTGACCTTGCCGAATTTTCGGAGACAGACGGCATCGGTCTGACCGCCGCATGGCAGTCCGAAAGTGCCGTCGGCAAATATGACTCGAACGCCGAAACCGTGCAGCTCTACGGCACGACCTCTGCGTACTACAACATTCAGGGGCTCAGCATGCTGCTCGGCAGATATATAAAGAGCGCAGACGTTGAAAACGCTTCCAACATCTGCGTCATAAACGAGAACGGCGCACAGGAGCTTATCGGCTACAGCGACTGCATCGGCGAGGAAATTTCCATAAACGGCGTGAAATTCACAGTCGTCGGCGTGCTCGAGGACAATGACGATTCCCTCACCGCAGTCTTTTCCAGCAGTTCCCTTGCGGTGTATATCCCCTACACCTCGCTCGTGCGTCTGAGCAGCAGCGTCTCATCGAAGATTACATCCTTCTACGTGAGCGCCGAAGCCGACGGCACAACTGCCGAGGCGGAAAGCGCAATGTACTCCATTCTCTATGAGCGCTTTGCGCAGGATGAGGACGCTTTTGAAATTGAAACGCAGGATGCCCTTGAGGATACAATGAGCAGCGTCACATCCATCCTCGCAATCCTGCTCGGCGGCATCGCGGGAATATCTCTGATTGTCGGCGGCATCGGCATTATGAATATAATGCTCGTCACCGTTACCGAACGCACGCGCGAGATTGGCATACGCAAGGCCATCGGTGCAAGCCGCGGCGTAATACTCCAGCAGTTTTTGCTTGAAAGCGTTGTGCTGTGCATGCTTGGCTGCGCGATAGGCATTTTCCTGTCGTGGGGCACGCTGAGAATTATCAGCGTCGTCGTATCGAGCCTTAATCTGACATTCAAAATGAACGGCGTAGTCGTGCTCATCGCGGTGCTGTTCTGCTTCATCATCGGCGTCGGCTTCGGTCTGTACCCGGCAAACAAGGCTGCAAAGATGAAGCCCATCGACGCGCTGCATTACGGAGGTTAAGACAATGCTCAAGAAAATCGGAAAGAAGAAAACGCTCATCGCGGTGCTGGCAGTCGTGCTCATCGCGGCGCTGGTCATAGCGCTGCTGCCTAACAGCACCGTGGATACAAGCTCCGTCAATGTAGTCGAACAGCTGCTCTCCACCCAGGCGGAATACGGCACACTGAACACAGTGTTCACTTCCGGCGGCTCGATAAGCGACAGCGGCACGACGAGCATCGCCCTTGCAGGCTCGGTGACACTCCGCAGCTGGGAGGTCAGCGAGGGCGACTATGTTGAATCAGGCGACCTGCTTGCGACAGTCGACCGCAGCTCGGTGCTGCAGGCAATATCGGAGCTTGACGAACTCATGCAGGAGCTTGACTCAGCGCTCGAGAGCAGCCGTTCCGACACTGTAACCTCCGTGCTGTACTCCCCCATTGAAGGGACGGTAACAAAGGTTTACGCTGAAAGCGGCGCGAGCGTCGAGGACACGGTATATGATAACGGTGCGCTCATCGTCCTGACCGACAGCGGCGGCAGAGAGGTAAACATCGTCGGCTACGCGGGCACTGTGTCCTCCGTGTACGTCTCCGAGGGAGATACGGTATATTCCGGTCAAAGCCTCATCTACCTCAGCGACACGGAATACACCGGAGAATATGAACGGCTCCTGTCCCAGCGGCGCGAGCTTGAAGAACAGATGCAGGCGCTCTTTTCCGCCTACGAACGCGGCGGCGTCTATGCCGAGAGCAGCGGGCGCGTCACAGGGCTGAATGAAGATATAATCAGCTCCACCGGCGGAAGCACCGGCAGCGGCACACACCTTGCAGTGCGGCTCCTCAGCAGCCCGCTGAGGCTGAGCGCCGCAGATGTTCAGCCCGCGGAAGGCAGCAGTGATGGTGAATCCCCCGACTCCGGCAATCCTGACTCCGGCAATCCTGATGAACCGTCCAAACCCGATCAGGGCGACGATAATGTCACGGAGAAGTTCGGCAAGGTCACTGCCGTTGACGAGGAAGCCGGAACGGTCACCGTCCAGCTCACCGATGACAGCACTCTCACTCTTGACGCGACGGAGCTTGAAGCCCTCGGCGCTTCTCAGATCAAAGTCGGTGACATTCTCGCGCTCGGCTATGACGAGTCCGGCACGCTCGTAAGTGTGACGGTATACTCAAGCAGCAGTGATCAGGATGATCCGAGCGGCGGCGGTGAGATGCCCGGCGACATGGATGGCGGTATGGACGCCGGCGGCATGAGCAGCGGCACTTCGACTGCCACAGACACCGGCACCAAGGATTACACCATGGACGAAACGGAGCTGTGCACCCTGACGGACTATGACACAGCAGAAATAAGCCTCACGGTCGATGAGCTGGACATTGCGCAGCTGAGCCTCGGGCAGGCCGTAACAGTGACGCTCGACGCGCTGTCCGGTCAGAGCTTTGAAGGGGAAATCACAGAGATTAACCCCAACGGCACGAATAGCGGCGGCAGCACAAAATACTCCGTTACCGTGACGCTCCCGCGTACCGAAGATATGCTCACCGGAATGAACGCGTCAGTCCGCGTGCAGCTTGCGGAAAACGACGGTCTTCTGCTCATCCCTCTCGCTGCAGTGCAGGAGGACGCAGACGGGATATATGTCTACACCGGCTGCGACAAGAGCAGCAGCGAGCCGACAAATCCGGTCACGATAACAACCGGCCTGTCGGACGGAGAAAATGTTGAAGTTCTCTCCGGGCTCTCCGAGGGAGACACAGTATATTACCTCTACGCAGACACGCTGGAATACAGCTTCATGAAATGAACAATGCCCCGCCGGTTTCCCGGCGGGGCATATTGCTGTTTATTTTCTCTTCTCAGTGTATCCGAACCAGCTTGCCGACAACGACATAGCGCCCGTCGTCAATCTCATAGGTGCAGGTGGAGAGGGTGACGACCTTGTCTTCAGCCGTCACTTCAACATCGGACTTGAATGTGGACATGGACTTGATGGTCTCGATATAGTGCAGGAACTGCTCATCCTCATCGAAGCTGTTGGCATACGCGAAAGACGTAGGCTCGGTCACAAAGCCTGCAATCAGGTCGAGACGGTAGTTATAATTCTCGGTGCTGATGTAGATGCAGGGATGATCAGGGTAATAACTCTCATCGCGGTAGTCTCTAAGGCTTGCAAACATCGAGCCGTCGTTCATGTTGTGGCCGTAGATAAGAGTGTTCTTATCCGAGAAATCAGAGGCGCACTTGGTGTCCAGAAAGATGGTGCCGTTTGCATTATAAGAATCATCATACAGATGGTCGAGATACCAGAAGTTGTTGTCGGTATAGGCGATGGGGTAATTGATCTTCGTATTTGGTGAGTATATCCAGCCGATAACATTGGGGTACTGTTCATGCAGAGCCTTAATGTCCACATCGATGGGCGAAACCTCGGGGTCGATACCGTCACCGACATCGGCAGAGGGCACGGGTGTCGGGGATGTTGCGGTCGCATTCGTAAACTGCTCGGAAAGATCGGTATAAGACTTCTCGGCCTGCTTATAGCCGCTTATGGTAGAGATTATCTTATACGCGCTGAAGCCAAACACGCCGATGAACACGACGCACAGGGCTATAAGAATTATTTTAACGGGCTTTTTCAAAAACTTCGCCGTCCTTTACATCAAGAGTACATCGTATTATACAGCAAAGCTCTCCAAAAGAAAAGCCCCCATTTATTCATAAATGGGGGCAAAGGATTAAGTATTATTAAGATTTGCGCTGTGCTCAATCAGAAGAGAGCAACGACGGAGCCGTCGTAGGTCTCGTCGATGAACTGCTTGACAGCGTCGGACTGGAGAGCCTTGACGAGAGCCTGGATCTTCTCGCTGTTCTCATCGCCTGCGCGGACTGCGATTATGTTTGCATAGGTGTCGGCAGCTTCACTGTCGGTGTTCTCGGTTGCGAGAGCGTCCTTAGCAACACTGTAGCCGGCCTGCAGAGCATAGTTGCCGTTGATGACGGCGATGGTGCCTTCGTCGCTGTTCTTGAGCTGTGCGGGAACGGTGTCAGCCTGGACAGCCTGAACATCGTAGCCGTGGTCGTCAACGATGTCGAGAACGGTGACGCCGTTTTCAAGGGAAGCATCCTCGGGCAGCTCGATCAGGCCTTCCTGCTGGAGGAGAAGAAGTGCGCGGGTGCCGTTGCTGTCGTCAGCGGGGATGATGATGGTTGCGCCTTCGGGAACTTCGGAGATGCTGGAAACGCCGTTGCCGTAGATGCCGAACGGCTCATAGTGGATGAGTGCTGCGGAGACGAGGTCGGTGCCGTTGGACTCATTGTAGCTGTTGAGGTAGGGGCGGTGCTGGAAGTAGTTTGCATCGAGAGTGCCCTCTGCAAGAGCCTGGTTGGGCAGGACATAGTCATCATAGATAACGATGTTCAGGGTGTAGCCCTCTTCTGCAAGAGCGTCCTTGACCTGCTCGAGAATCTCTGCATGGGGAACGGCGGTTGCGCCTACGATGATCTCAACGGGTTCTGCTGCTGCAGCATCTTCGGTCGCTTCGGCTGCGGGGGCTTCGGTGGCTGCGGGAGTTGCGGAGGAGCCGCATGCGGCAAGGCTGAATACAGCTGCGAGGGTCAGGATGAGAGCAATAATCTTTTTCATTTTTAATTTCTCCTTTAATCAGATAATTGATGGTTTGTTGGTTTTGTGATGTGTTTCCTTTTCTGCGTTTCAACAAGCGGCGGAGAGCCGCATTCGCAGGACATATAACTCAGGAAAGTTCATACTTTTTACCTCCGTGCCGGGGCGCATCACTTGATGCGCTTATCTGTTTTACGGGCTATATATGTTCCCACTATCTGGATTATCTGGACTATCACGACCGTCAGCAGGACGCATATCCAAGTGATGTCGTCGTTGCTTCTCTGATGGCCGTAGATGATGGCGATCTGGCCGAGGCCGGTGCCGCCGATGGTGGCAGCCATAGCCGAGTAGCCAAGAATCGTAACCATTGAAATGACCGCGCCCTGAATGAGAGCGGGCTTTGCTTCGGGCAGCAGCACATGGCTGACAATCTGCATATTCGTGCATCCCATCGACTGCGCCGCTTCAATGACGCCGAAGCTGACTTCCTTTACGGAGCTTTCAACCATGCGCGCCACATAAGGTGCCGCCGCGATGACGAGCATCACGATGACCGCGCTGTTGCCGAGGCTGGTGCCGACAATGAACTTTGCGACCGGCAGCATTGCGACCATGAGGATTATAAACGGGATGCTGCGGAAGAAGTTCACAATGAAGCCGAGGATTCGGTTGACCCAGGGGGTTGGGCGGATGCCGTTGGTGTCCGTTACGCAGAGGATTACGCCGAGGGGAAGGCCGATTACGTAGGCGATTGCCGAGGAGATAAGAGTCATGTATATGGTTTCCCATACGCCGAGCTGGATAAGGCCGTTGTTCCAGAGCTTATAAAACATTTCGGAAATCATTACTCTTCCTCCTTCCATGTGACAGGGCTGTTTTTGAGCCAGACGAGAATCTTGTCTGCCTGCCGTTCGTCAGTGGGCAGCTCGATTATCATGTGGCCGTATATCGCGCCGTCAAATTCGCGGGTATCTGCAAAGATTATATTCACCGGAGCCTGGCACTCAAGCACAAGCTTGGATATGAGCGGCTCCTGGGAGTACTGGCCGTTGAAGATAAGGCGGAGCTTCTTGCCGCCGGTGGTGTCGAGCGCCGCGCGGTCCTGCGGGATGATAAGCTCACGCGCAATTTCGGATCTGGGATTGGTGAACACGTCGCTGACCTTGCCCTCTTCGGCGATGCGGCTCTGGTCGATAACTGCGACGCGGTCGCATATCTGGTCGATGACCTTCATCTCGTGCGTTATGACGATTATCGTGACGCCGAGGGACTGGTTTATCTCACGCAGCAGCTCAAGTATCGAGCGGGTGGTGTTCGGGTCGAGTGCGCTTGTCGCCTCGTCGCACAGGAGATAGCGCGGATTTGTCGCAAGCGCCCTCGCGATGGCGACGCGCTGCTTCTGACCGCCGGAGAGCTGTGCAGGATAGGCGTTTGCCTTGTTCTCAAGGCCGACAAGCTTCAGCAGTTCGAGCGCGCGCTTCTTTGCCTCGCTGCTCTTGGTGCCCGACATCTCAAGCGGGAAGCAGACATTTCTCAGAACGCTGCGCTGTTCAAGGAGGTTGAAGCCCTGGAAGATCATCGAAATGCTGCGGCGCATTTTCAGCAGCTCTTTGCGGGGAAGTGCGGTCATGTCCTTGCCGTCGATAATAACCTGGCCGGAGGTGGGGCGCTCAAGAAGGTTTATGCAGCGCACCAAAGTGCTTTTGCCTGCGCCGGACAGACCAATGATGCCGAATATCTCGCCGTCGTTAATGGTAAGGTTAATGTCGCGCAGAGCCTCGACTGTGCCGGAGGCTGAGGAAAATGTTTTGCTCAGATCCTTGATCTCTATCATTGAGCCGCTTCCTTTCAACAAAAAAACCGGGCTTGGAAAACTCACTTTGTTTTCCAAGCCCGGTGTTAATCACTTTTTTCAGTCGGGTATGAAACAAGGCGAGTCACATTTTTGCGCGCACATCATCATGCACATGCTGAACATGCACATCATACCCATCATCATGCTGTTGGTGTTGAACTTACGCATATGACCCGTGTCTCCTTCTTTCTTTGATGGTGTGATTATATAACCGGCTTTTTCTGTTGTCAACAGAAAATTGCAAACTCTCCGAAAACGACAGAAAACCTATCTGCCCGCTCGGATTATATGTCACAAATTACAAAATTCATTCCGTGTATTTGGCGATTCCGGAAATGCCGCCCTCAATCACTCTTTTTCTTACCGCAGCTGTGCCCGCAGTGCATGCAGTCTCCGCAGCAGCCGGAACCGCTGCCGCAGGAGCAGCCGCCTTTTTTATGCGCAGTGCGCCATGCGAGCACCAGCAACACTGCCACGATGAGCAGTATGATTATATCCAGCGGCTTCACAGTATCACCCTTATTATATTATAGATTACAAACGCCGTCAGCCACGCGACCGAACACTGCATTATGACCACGCCTATTGTTTTCACGGTCGAGCCAAGCTCGCGGCGGATAGTCGCCACGGCGGCGACGCACGGAGTATACAGCAGCGTGAACACCAGAAAGCTCACCGCGGTTACGGGATTAAACACAGAGCCGAGAGCGGAGCTGAGGTTTGCGACGTTCGTGCCGAGAAGTACCGCAAGCGTCGATACGACGGCTTCCTTTGCCGTGAAGCCGGAGATAAGCGCTGTGACCATACGCCAGTCGGCAAAGCCGAGCGGGCGGAACACCGGCGCGATAAGCTGCCCGATAAGAGCAAGCAGACTGTCCGCGCTGTCGGCAACGACGTTGAGGCGTGTGTCAAATGTCTGGAGGAACCAGATGAGCACAGTCGCCATAAATATGACGGTGAATGCGCGCTCGAGAAAGTCCTTCGCCTTTTCCCACAGCAGAAGGCCCACGCTCTTGAGAGAAGGCATGCGGTAATTCGGAAGCTCCATGACAAACGGCACGGGCTGGCCGCGGAAGGCCGTGTTCTTGAGGATGAGCGCGACGATGATGCCCATGACGATACCGAGCACGTACAGGCAGATCATCGCGAGGCCGCGGTTCTGCGGGAAAAATGCCGCGGCAAATACCGCGTATATCGGTATCTTCGCCGAGCAGCTCATGTACGGCGTGAGGAGGATGGTCATCTTTCTGTCGCGGTCAGAGGAGACAGTGCGCGTTGCCATGATTGCAGGCACGGAGCAGCCGAAACCTATGAGCATCGGTACAAAGCTGCGCCCCGACAGGCCGAGTTTTCTCAAGGGTCTGTCCATAACGAAGGCCACGCGCGCCATGTAGCCCGTGTCCTCAAGGATGGAGAGGAAGAAGAACAGCGTCACGATGATCGGCAGGAACGACAGCACGCTCCCGACCCCGGCGAAGATACCGTCAATCACCAACGAGTGAACGACGGGGTTTATCCCGTAAGCCGTAAGTCCGCGGTCGACAAGGTCGGTCAGCGCATCTATGCCGAGACTCAGCCAGTCTGACAGCGCCGAACCGATGACGTTGAAGGTCAGGTAGAAGATCAGGAACATTATCGCAAGGAAGGTCGGAATCGCCGTATACTTGCCGGTGAGAATTCTGTCCATGCGTACGGAGCGTGCATGCTCCCGGCTCTCATGGCATTTCACAACGGTCTTTGAAACAACGCCCTCAATAAAGCTGTATCGCATATCGGCAAGAGCGGCGTTGCGGTCAAGCCCGGACTCGCTCTCCATCTGCACGATGCAGTGTTCCAGCAGCTCCCGCTCGTTTTCGTCAAGCTCCAGCCTGTCGGCAAGCTCCGGGTCGCCTTCGATGAGCTTCGCCGTGCAGAAGCGTGAGGGTACGCCGAGCCTGTCGGCGTGATCCTGAATAAGATGTATAACCGCGTGGATGCAGCGGTGGACGGGCGAATCATCCGCGCAGAAGTCCGTCACGCCGGGCAGCGTCTTTTTCCGTGCGGCATCCGTCACGCGGTCGATAAGCTCGGACACGCCCTCACCCTTCACGGCGCTGATGGGCACGACCGGCACACCGAGGCTGCGGCTGAGCTTCTGCACATCGACCGTGCCGCCGTTTGCGTAGACCTCGTCCATCATGTTGAGCGCGATGACCGTCGGCACGCGCAGCTCGAGCAGCTGAAGCGTGAGGTAGAGGTTGCGCTCGATATTCGTCGCGTCGATTATATTGATGATGCAGTCCGGTTTCTGGTTTATGATGAAGTCGCGCGAGACTATCTCCTCCTGCGTATACGGGCGCAGAGAATATATGCCCGGCAGGTCGACCACGGAGCAGTCCTTTGCTCCCCTCACCTCGCCGGACTTCTGCTCGACAGTGACGCCGGGGAAGTTTCCGACGTGCTGGTTTGAGCCGGTCAGGGCATTGAAAAGCGTGGTCTTGCCGCAGTTCTGGTTTCCGACAAGTGCAAAGATCATTTTGAACCGACCTCCCGCACCTCTATCTTTTTCGCGTCCTCGATGCGCAGCGTCAGTTCATAGCCGCGCACGCGGATCTGTATCGGGTCGCCCATCGGCGCGATCTTCTGAAGCGTGACCTCCGTACGCGGGATCAGCCCCATGTCCAGCAGGCGGCAGCGCAGCGGCCCCTCGCCGCCGACAGCCGTGATAACGGCGGAAGCGCCGACCTTAAGCTCATCCAAAGTCATATATGCAGCCCTCGTTTTTATGTATAAGTTAGCTTTGACTAACTTTAAATGTTATCATTTGCATATGTCTTTGTCAATACCGGAAGAAAATTTCTCTGCATAATCCCCGCCGCGGCAACCCCGATCTTCATGTCCCGATGCCCCAGATGCAATGTTAACAGAATGTTCTATTTTATTTTAGGTTCATTTAAGATTTCAGGCCTACAATTTCTTCCCGTTGGAATCCATGCAAAAGGAGCTGATTCTTTTTGATAGAAGTAAAGCATCTGACAAAGCTCTACGGTGAACACACGGCTGTG
Organism: uncultured Oscillospiraceae bacterium; assembly: GCA_964517445.1. Lineage (GTDB taxonomy): Bacteria > Bacillota > Clostridia > Oscillospirales > Oscillospiraceae > Limivicinus. The sequence continues at coordinate 28,885 of CAZFCH010000004.1, forward strand.
TCAGATCTGTCCTTCACGATAGAGGACGGGCGCATATACGGCTTTCTCGGCCCGAACGGTGCGGGCAAGTCCACGACCATGAACATCATGACCGGCTGCCTTGCCGCAACCTCCGGCGATGTGAGCATCGACGGCTGCGATATCTTCGAGGACGCAAAAGAGGCCAAGCGGCTTATCGGCTACCTCCCGGAGCAGCCGCCGCTGTACATTGACAGCACCCCCAGAGAGTATCTGCGCTTCGTCGCCGAAGCAAAAAATGTCGCCAAGAGTGATATAAAACAGCAGATTGCGCAGGTGATGGAGGTCACGCAGATTACCGACGTGGCGAACAGGCTCATCCGCAACCTCTCCAAAGGCTACCGTCAGCGCGTCGGCATCGCGCAGGCGCTGATCGGGAATCCCAAGGTCATCATCCTTGACGAACCGACCGTAGGCCTTGACCCAAAACAGATTATCGAGATACGCGAGCTTATAAAGCGCCTGGGGCGTGAGCACACCGTCGTGCTGTCGAGCCACATTCTCTCCGAGGTACAGGCCGTGTGCGACACTGTGCTTATAATCTCCAAAGGCCGCCTCGTCGCCTGCGACACGCCGGATAACCTTGAAAAGCTCTTCGCCGGCAAAGCGCGCATCGAGCTTGACACGGACGCCGACAAGGTCAAGGCGCTCGAGCTTGCCGGTACTCTCCCGGGCGTCACGAAGATAGACGCTCAGCCGCACGACAACGGCTGCCGCCTGACGATAGAGCTCTCCGGGGACGACACCGGCAGCGTCTGCCGCGAGCTTTCGCTCCGCTTCGCCGGCGCCGGGCACGCGATACTCCAGATGACCACAGCCAAGGCAAGCCTTGAAGATATCTACATTGAGCTTACCGACGGAGAAAAGGAGGCTGACAAAACATGAAAGCCGTATTCCGGCGTGAGCTGTCCTCATATTTCACGGGGCTTTCAGGCTACGTGTTCGGTGCGTTCCTGCTGCTCTTTGCAGGGATATACACCATGGCCTACAACATCAAAGCCGCCGTCAGCAATTTTGAATATGTCCTGAGCAGCATGTCTTTCATCTTCCTCATCATCGTCCCCATACTCACGATGCGCGTGTTCGCCGAGGAAAAGCGGCAGAAGACCGATCAGCTCCTCTATTCCCTGCCGCTCACTATGACCGAGGTCGTGATGGGCAAATATCTCGCGATGCTCGTCATGTTCCTGATTCCGGTGTGCATCATCGGCATATACCCCGCAGTGCTCACCCGCTTCGGAGATGTGAATCTTGCCGCGGCCTACGGCGCGCTCATCGGCTTTTTCTTCCTCGGCGCGGCGCTGCTCGCCGTCGGGGCGTTCATCTCCTCGGTCACGGAAAGTCAGGCCGTCGCCGCGGGACTGTGCTTTGTGGTGCTGCTCGTGAACTACTTCCTCGAAAGCCTCTCAAGCTTCTTTTCGTCCACAGCCTTCGCGTCATTTGCGGCGCTGACATTTGCCGTCGCGGCTCTGGCGCTGATATTCTGGCTGATGACCAGGAGCGGCTTTGCCTCCGCGGTCATCTTCATCGCCTCCGAAGTGCTCGTCTTCACGTTCTACACCTTCAAGAAAGGCAGCTTCGAAGGGCTCTTCCCGAACATACTGTCGAGCCTTTCGCTCTTCGCGCGCTTTGAACAGTTTGTGAGCGGCATCTTCGATGTGACCGCAATAGTGTTCTATATCACCGTGGCCGCCGTGTTCCTGTTTCTCTGCGTGCAGGCCATGGAGAAGAGGAGGTGGAGCTGATGAAAAAGATAGGCCTGATAAAAAAGAAAGATCCCGAAAAGCGCCCGTTCTCCTCGCTTCGTACCCGCAGCTTCCATGTTGGCGGCTACAGCGTCGCGGCAGCGGTGATAGTTATCGCGATTGCCGTTGCGGTGAACGCTCTCGTCGGCAACCTCCCCTCGACCTGCACAAAGCTCGACACCACCACGAACGGCCTCTACACCATCTCCGACCAGACGGAAAAGATTCTTGCCGGGCTGGATGAGGACATCGATATATACTGGATTGTCCAGAGCGGCTATGAGGACTCGAACATTGCGACGCTCCTTGATCGTTACTGCAGCCTGAGCGACAAAATAAGCGTGACGAAAAAGGATCCGGATGTTTACCCGACCTTTGCCAAGCAGTATTACGACGGTCAGCTCTACAATAACTCTCTCGTTGTCTGCTGCGGCGACCATTACCGCTACATCGACTATAACAGCATCTACGAATATGATTATTCCGACTACTATTCCGGCGGCTCCATCAGCCAGAATTTTGCCGGCGAGGGTGAGATAACCAGCGCCATCAGCTACGTCGTGAACGACAACATGCCGACGCTCTATATTCTCAGCGGTCACGGTGAAATGGAGCTCAGCTCCACATTCGAGACCGAGATTGAAAAGCAGAACATCCGGACCGAGGATCTGTCCCTGCTGACGGTCGAAGCCGTACCGGAGGACGCGGGCGCGCTGCTTATAAACACCCCGCAGAGCGATATTTCCGAGGACGAAGCGCAGAAAATTTCCGATTACCTCGCCTCCGGCGGCAAGCTGATGCTCGTCACCGACCCGCCGCAGGACGGGGAGCTCACGAACCTTGAAGCCCTCATGGCGACCTACGGCGTCGAAGCCGTCGACGGCATCGTCGTCGAAGCAAACCAGAATAACTACGCCTGGGGCACGCCATATTACCTGCTGCCCGACCTCAAGAGCCACAGCATCACCGAGCCTCTCATTGACGGCGGCTACTATGTGCTCCTGTCCATCGCGCACGGGCTGCGCGTGAGCGACACTCTGCCCGACGGCGTCACGGTCGACACCCTGCTCAGCACCTCCTCTTCCGCATATTCCAAGGTCGCTGGGTATGACAGCACGACCTATGAAAAAGAGGACGGCGACATTGACGGCGCTTTCGCGCTCGGCGTTGCCATCACCGCCGAGAATGACGACGGCAGCACAGCGCAGATTGTCTGGGTCTCCTCGGGTGCGCTGCTCGATGAGCAGAGCAGCTCGATGGTTTCCGGCGGAAACCTCGACCTGTTTCTCAACGCACTCAGCTGGATGTGCGGCAACGAAGACGGCATATCCATCCATTCAAAAAGCATGAATTATGAATATCTCACAATCAGCAGTTCCGGCGCATCGGTAATGACAGCGGTCATTATCTGGCTGATTCCGGCGCTGTTCCTCGGCACAGGCATCTGTGTATGGCTCAGAAGGAGGCGCAAATGAAAAGAGCAAAGAAACTGCTTATTCTCCTCGGCGTGCTGATTGTCGTGTGCGCCGCATCCTTCGCCGCGTCGAAGCTGAATCCGGAGCTCAACACCGACAGCGACGATTCCGAAGACACCGCCGTGTTCACGCTCGATGCTGATTCCGTGACCGCGCTGAGCTTCAAATACACCGGCAGCCTCAACTTTGAGCGCGACGACGGCACCTGGTACTCCAATGACGATCCCGACTTTCCGCTCGACAGCTCACGCATCGACAGCATGATAAGCGCCATCAGCAGCATCAGCGCCGAGCGCACTATAGATGATCCCTCCGACCTCTCGGAGTACGGTCTGAGCGACCCCATCTGTCAGGTCACCGTCGACACCGACAGCGGTGAGCAGTCCGTCCTCTCCTTCGGCAACGAATCCGAGCTCGACAACACCCGCTATATGTCCACCGATGACGGCAAGGTCTACCTTGTCGATAAAGATATCATCGACAGCTTTGACTGCGGGCTTTATGACCTCGTCACCAAGGAGCTGCTGCCGGATATGAGCGACATCGTGAGCTTCACGGTAGAGTCCGGCGACAGCCACTACGAGCTTGACTATATTGAAGACAGCGGCCTTGCCTACAGCGACGATTATGTCTGGTTCTATAAAGACGAAGACGATTATATGACGCTCGACACCGCGCTGACGAACGCTTTCACCGGCAAGGTAACCGGGCTCACCTGGGGCGACTGCGTCAACTACAAAGCAACCGACGATGATCTCAAGACCTACGGTCTGGCAGTCCCCACGGTCGTCGTCAAAGTTAATTACATTGAAACCTCCGAGTTTGCCACCAACATGACCGACAGCGACGGCAACACCATATATGACACTCAGGAGACCGAGCACACCTTCAGGCTTGAGATTGGCAGCTACCTTGATGATAAGTGCTATGCCCGCATCGCCGGTTCGCAGATGGTCTACCTCATTGACGGAACGATCTGCGACAATCTCCTCCATGCGACATACGAATCTCTCCAGCCTGACGAGGTCCTCGCCATGGATTGGGACACCGTAAACTCCGTGGATATTGACATGTCCGATGATTCCGCCTCCTTCCTGAAGAGCGAGAATTCTGACGGCGAGACCATATGGCTGCTTGACGGTGAAGAGAAAGATCTTCAGTCGATCCTCGACCGCCTCAATGAAATGCTCCCCAGCGACAGCGGCAGTGAGAAAGAGACAGACATGAGCTTGCTCCTGCGCTTCACCTTCCACCGCAGCACCGATACCTTCAGGACTGTCGTGCTCGAGTTCTACGATTATGACAGCAGCAACTGCCTCGTCTCCCTCGACGGCACGGCACGCCTTCTCGTCTCGCGCTCCGATCTCAGCGCTCTGCTCGAGAGTCTCCGCGCACTGCTGTAAGAAAATGAGCCGCTGGCGCTCTTGCCGTCCCACGGCACGGGCTTTGCCATCCCGCTCCGGCAAAAGAACCTTCCTTCCATGCACTTTTTCTCCGGATGATGCACGCCGCAAAGTGCGGAGGCGGAGAAATTTACTGCAAATGAAACTGACCAAAGATAACAAACCCACATGTTTTATTCTGCTGACCGTGTTTTTAATCATGACGGTGCTCTCGTTTCTGACACCGATGATTTCCGATGACTACAGCTACTGTTTCAGCTTTGCGGATTCCGAGAGAATCGAGTCTGTCGGGGACATCATTGAGTCGATGGCGGCGCACCGGGAAACGACAAACGGCCGTATTATCGCACACGGCTTGGTGCAGCTTTTCCTGATGCTGCCCAAGGCAGTGTTCAACACGGCAAACGGACTCGCCGCGGCGCTTTTCGTTTTTCTCATTTCGCTCTATTTGGATTTTGCCCATGAGCGGAAAAACGCATTCGTTCTGGCCATGGCGGTGCTGGCGCTTTGGTACTTCGTGCCCCAGTTCGGCGAGGTCTTCCTCTGGCTTGACGGCGCGTTCAACTATGGCTGGGCAATGCTGTTTTCGCTGATGTTTGTGTTTCCGTTCTACCGTGAATTTCGCGGAAACGGACACGGTGCATACGCACGCACAGGCGTGGGCGTCCCGGCAAAAGTGCTGTATGTCGTCTTTGCCTTTGCCGCCGGAGCGTATTCCGAGAGCGTTTCTCTTGCAGCGCTCTTTATAGCTTTCTGTCTCTCGGCAGGTGTCTGCATTCAGAAAAGAAAATTGCCGCCGTATTTAGCGGCAGCTCTGGTGTTTGCGCTTTCGGGATACGCTTTTTTGATGCTGTCCCCCTCTGAGCTCAGCGGCAGAGCAGGAGAGTTTTCTCTGTCCGCGATAGCACGAAGCTTTGAATACGCCGTCGAGCTTACCGAACTTCACCTCGGCAAACTGTACTGCGTCTTTATGCTGATACTTGCTCTCGCAACAGAAACGGAATTTGCAAAGCCGAAAGCCGAGCGGGATTTCAGACCGATTGCTTTTGCGGTGATTGCCTTTCTCGGCGGTCTTGGATCAATCGCGGCTTTTTCCTT
>CAZFCH010000005.1:0-33868 GCA_964517445.1 uncultured Oscillospiraceae bacterium
TATAGCAAGAGCGCCCCTGCCGGATAGCAGGGGCGCTCTTATTATAACAAACTATATGCTCAATTACTTTGCGTTCTTTGCGAGGTCGCAGAGAGCGGTGAAAGCGGCGGGATCGTGAATAGCGGTCTCGGAGAGCATCTTGCGGTTCATGTCGATACCGGCGAGCTTCAGACCATGCATGAAGGTGGAGTAGTTCATGCCGTTCATCTTGCAGCCTGCGCTGATACGGGTGATCCACAGCTTGCGGAAGTCTCTCTTCTTCTGCTTACGGCCAACGTAAGCATAGCGGCCGGACTTCATCAGCTGCTCGTTTGCCATCTTATAGTGACGGGACTTGTTGCCCCAGTAACCCTTAGCAAGACCGAGAATCTTACTTCTGTGCTTGCGGGTCATCATTGCGCCTTTAACTCTTGCCATTTGATTATCCTCCTATATAGCGTCTGCCCTTATTTGTAAGGGATCATTTTCTTGATGGTTGCTTCGTTGGTTGCGTCGGCATAAGCTTCAGAACGCAGACGACGGCAGCGCTTGGTGTCCTTCTTGGTGAGGATATGGCTCTTGAATGCATGAGCGCGCTTGACCTTGCCGCTCTTGGTGAGATTGAATCTCTTCTTTGCACCGCTATGGGTCTTAAGTTTGGGCATGATATTTTCTCCTTCCGTAACTGGGTTAAAATACAGGGAGCTTCCCTCTGTATCCTGATGAATTACTCCTCCGCTGCAGGAGCGTCGGTGTCTTCTGCCTTGGGCTGCTTGGGTTTTGCCGGCTTTTTCGGCGGGGTCTGCGGCTTCGGTGAAAGGAACATGGACATGTTCCTGCCCTCAAGCTTGGGAGCCTTGTCGAGGCTTGCCACCTCCGCACACTTTGCGGCGAAGTCCTTGAGCAGCGTCTCGCCGATCTCGGTGTGCGCCATCTCTCTGCCTCTGAAACGCACGGAGACCTTGAGGCGGTTGCCTTCGTTGAGGAACTTCTGGCCGTTTTTCAGCTTGGTGTTGAAGTCGTTCGTGTCGATGCCGGGGGACATGCGTATCTCCTTGACCTCGATAACGCGCTGATTCTTCTTGGCTTCCTTCTCCTTCTTGGTCTGCTCGAAGCGGAACTTGCCGTAGTCCATCACCTTGCAGACAGGGGGATTGGAGCCCGGAGCGATCTTGACCAGATCGAGGTCATGCTCGGCGGCGATCTTCAGAGCTTCCTCTGCGGACATAATACCGAGCTGTTCGCCCTGAGCACCTATCAGGCGCACTTCCTTGTCAAGTATCTCTTCGTTAATCTGATGAGCAGCGTTTGCGATTGTTAACACCTCCGGAAAAATAAAAAGCGCGGAGCATCGGCATCCGCGCGTAAAAACACATTCTCAGCTCCGAAGAGCCGTGCTTTTATTGACCTCGGCCAGCCTTTTGCTGCCGGGTGAGGACGGCGGACACCGCACCTACTTTGTTTTAGCTTAGATAATATAACAGCTTTTGCCCGTAATGTCAAGGCTTTTTTCGCGTTATCCGGCGCATTTTATGCGCAGTCTCAGCCTGCCCGTAATATCAAGGACTTTGTCAGTCAGTATATGCAGCAGCCATGCGGATAATGTGACCGCGGCGAACTGCAGCAGGTTTACCGCCGCGCTTCCGCAGCCGAGTCCTCGCGCAGCATCCGCGACAATCGGGCCTAAGAATTCCTGAACGCAGTATATCTCAAGGCTGATTCGCCCGTAGAATCCGAAAAATCCGTTGACACCGCGCACTGCCCTGCCGCCCCGGTCAAGCAGCCCTCCCAGCTCTGCCAATAGAACGGTGAAGCCGAAAGCAATAAGCACTCCGGGAAATGTGCTGTTGTAAGGCGGCCGGAAAAACGCGGTCTCGCCGAAGGTACACAGCGCGCCGAGTACAAGCCCCGCGGCGGCGGAAACGACAGCCGCAGTATTGACCGCACGTCTGCTCATTTTCAGCCCGCCGTTCTGCTGCTGCCAGCCGAAAAGAACGCCGAGCACGAAGGACGGCACCCGGTTTATGAACAGGAAGACGATAGGCTTGAGCACCCCGGCCAGCGGTATCGAGCACAGGAACCACACTGCGGCGAAAAGCACCGTAAAGCGAGGCTTGCTGCGGCTGCGGGAGAAGAAGCGCCAGTAGAGCGGAAAAAGCAGATATGTCGCAGTGATGGCCGAGATGAACCACAGGAAGTAGTGCCGCTTTATGAAGAAGCCGATGCCCGACAGACCGAACAGGTAGTACAGCACAGTCCAGCCTTCCTTAGCCCACTGTATCAGTGACACAACCAGTACCGGCACAACGAGCCTTCTGAACCTGCGCAGCCAGAACTCCTTCAGGCTGTACTTACCTATGGCATAGCTCAGCCCGATGCCTGACAGCAGAAAGAAGATATCCACTCCGAAATAGCCCATCCCGCTGATGCCGAGCTCCAGCCAATACAGAAGCCGTAGCGGAGAATCAGAGTTTAGCAGGCGCTCCCAGAGATGGAAAAAGACGATGCATATTGCGGAAAAGCCCATTATCTGCCCGCGGTATTTATTTATCAGCTCGATTGATTTCGTGTTACCCATAAAAACTCCAACGGGACAATATTTAATCGGGGTGATCCGGAGGACTGCAAGCAGAATCAGAGACGCGCTTATGCAATACAGGCTCATCTGTGCCGCGGACGGGCAGCCATCATGCAGGGAAAGTCTCAGCAGTTTTCGCTCGTCGCTCCGGCTTCGTTCTCAAGCGCCATCGCAAGCTTTACTATGCGGCTCGTCCCGAGACGCTCCGCGCCGAGCTCGATGAAATCCTCTGCATCCTTGAGCGAGGAAATGCCGCCGGCTGCCTTGACCTTGACGGAGGCAGGACAGTTCTCGCGCATGAGCTTCACATCCTCGCGCGTCGCGCCGCCCTTGGAAAAGCCGGTGGATGTCTTGATGAAGTCCGCGCCGCAGTCGGTGACTATGCGGCACATGTGTATCTTCTCCTCATCCGTCAGCAGGCAGCACTCGATTATGACCTTGAGTATCTTCCCGCGCGTTGCTTCGCGCACAGCACGTATGTCATTTGCCACATCGGCCCAGCAGCCGTCCTTGACCATGGAAAGATTTATCACCATGTCTATTTCGTCTGCGCCGTTCTTTATCGCGTCGGCTGCCTCGAAGGCTTTGACGGCAGTAGTCATGTAGCCGTTCGGGAAACCGATGACAGTGCATATCTTCAGCCTATCGCCAACATAGCGCTTCGCGCCCGCGACATGGCAGGGCGGGATGCACACGCTTGCACAGTTATACTTTATTGCCTGGTCGCAGAGCGTTCTGATCTCCTCGCTCGTGCAGTCGACACGCAGGAGAGTGTGGTCACATTTTTCCAGTATTTCTTTAATATCCATAATATGGCTCCTTTTTATTGTTACTGCCAGTATTATATACGTTCCGCGGGTCATAATCAAGTGCGCGTCCGGAATATGATTGACTATCCCACTGAGAAGGCTGACCCCGGTCGCGGGCATGGCAGACAGAGCGCCCCGCCGGATAGCGGGGCGCCCTGTACAAAGGAAAAAGAAGAAACGAGAAAAGACTGATTTTATATCTGCCGTATCACAGGCGGCGGAAAGTCTCGGTATACACGCGCAGCCGCTTTGCGAGGCGCTTGCTGTCAGCACCGGGCAGCATGCGCCACTGCCAGTTCGTCCCCAGCGTGCCGGGGGTATTCATCCTCGCGCTGCCGGGCAGTTCAAGGATATCCTGCATCTGCACGACGAAGAGGTCGGACACCGTCGCCATGCCGGTGCGGATCATGCCCCAGCACCAGCCCTCGTCGGAGGTGATGTGCATATAGCGCTCGGCAAACTTCCGGTCGGCGGCGGACACGGTTTCCAGCCAGCCCTTCACGGTGTCGTTATCGTGCGTGCCGATATAGCATACACTGTTACGCTTGCATTTGTGCGGGAGAAAATCTGACTCGCCGTGCGCATCGAACGCAAACTGCAGCACCTTCATGCCGGGGAGCCCCGAATCTGCAAGCAGCGCTCTGACGCCGGGCGTAGTGTACCCGAGATCCTCTGCGATGAAGCTCAGGTCGTGGAACCATGAGGTCAGCACGCCGACAAGATCCATGCCGGGGCCCGGCTTCCAGTGCCCGTTCTTTGCAGTCGTCTCATCGCGCGGCACTGCCCAGTAGCTCTCAAAGCCGCGGAAATGGTCGATGCGTATCACGTCATAGAGCTTCTTCGCTCCGTCGATGCGCCGTATCCACCAGCCGTAACCGTCAGCCTTCATGGCATCCCAGTCGTAGAGCGGGTTACCCCAGAGCTGGCCGTCCTCGGTGAAGTCATCGGGCGGAACTCCGGCGATCTCGATGGGGACATTATCCTTATCGAGCTGGAAGAAGTGCGGCTCGCTCCACACGTCGGCAGAGTCCAGCGGGACATATATAGGGATATCACCGATGAAGCTCACCCCGGCCTCGCGCGCATAGCTGCGCAGGGCGTCCCACTGCTTGAAGAAAAGATACTGGATGAACACGTGAAAAGCTATCTCATCGCGCAGCAGCTCAGAGTACTTTGCGACAGCCTCAGGCTTGTGCAGACGGATATCCTCCTCCGGCCATTCTGTCCAGCTGAGCATACCGAAGTGCGATTTGAGCGCCATGTAGAGCGCGTAGTTTTCAAGCCAGCCGTTCTCGCGGCGGAAACTTTCAAGCTCAGAAGAGAGCTTTTCCGCGCCGCGCTCATAGGCAAGGCGCAGCACACGATAGCGGTTTGCGAAGATGCGGCCGTAGTCCACATGCTCCGGATCACTGCCCCAGTCAATGCCTGCAAGCTCGCTGCGCTTGAGGAGCCCGTCCTTTACGAGAAGGTCGAGATCGATATAATATGGGTTCCCTGCGAATGAGGAGAAGGACTGATATGGGCTGTCCCCGTAGCTCGTGGTGCCGAGCGGGAGGAGCTGCCAGTACTTCTGCCCGGCGGCCTTGAGAAAATCAACGAATTTATACGCGCACTTGCCCATCGTGCCGATGCCGTAATTGGATGGCAGAGAGCTCATTGCCATGAGAACACCGCTTGAGCGGTTCATGTAAATCACCTGCTTTTCGGAATGTGAAGAAATATAAATATATCAGCCCTTGACCGCACCGGCGGCAACGCCCTTGATGATGTGCTTCTGGCAGCTGAGATAGAACACGATGACAGGGATTATGCTCAGCATTATCATTGCCATCGTCGCCCCCATGTCAACGGAGCCGTAGCTGCCCTTGAGGTACTGAATGTGGATGGGTATGGTCATGTACTGTTTTCTGTCGAGAACAAGGTAGGGGAGGAGGTAGTCGTTCCAGATCCACATTATCTCAAGCACGCCGACGGAAATGAGCGTGGGCTTGAGCATTGGGAGGACGACAGAGAAGAAGGTGCGGATCGGCCCGCAGCCGTCTATCGCCGCGGCTTCCTCGATTTCAAGCGGTATGCTCTTTATAAAGCCCGAGAACATGAACACCGCAAGCCCCGCGCCGAAGCCGAGATAGATTATCGGGATCGTCCACGGTGCGTTCAGCTTCAGTGTATCAGCCGTCTTTGCAAGGTTGAACATGACCATCTGGAACGGGACGACCATGGAGAACACGCAGAGATAGTACACTATCTTGCTGAAAAGCGTACCGACACGGGAGATGTACCATGCGGCCATCGAGGTGCAGATGAGTATCAGCGCCGAGGAAATGATCGTGATGAGCAAGCTGAAGAACACGGACTTGAGGAAAGGATAGCTGCCGAAAGTCATGCCCTTTTCGTAGTTTGCAAAGCCGACAAAGGATTCGCTGTTCGGCAGAGCGAAAGTCTCGGTGTTTACATGTGCGTTATCCTTGAAGGAGTTTATCAGGACAAGGATAATGGGCATGAGGTAGAACAGCGCAACGGCGGCAAAGAGCACGGTCAGCGCGGTCTTGCCGCGGTTGGATTTGCTGTTGAGTGTATTTGTCCTTGCCATTACTGCTGAACCTCCTTGTCTCTGCTGGATTTGAGCTGGAGAATGCTTATTACGCTCACGAGGACAAAGAACACGACGGCCTTGGCCTGACCCATGCCGCGGTTCGTGGAGCTGGCATAGAATGCGTTGTAGATATTGAGCGCGAGCATTTCTGTCGTTTTGAGCGTCTCGCCCCCGGCCTGTACGAACGGCCGCCCTGCGGTGAGCGCGAGGTTCTGGTCGAAGAGCTTGAAGGAATTGGTAAGCGTGAGGAATGTGCAGATTGTGATGGACGGCATAACGTTCGGAATCGTGACTTTCCACAGCGTCTGCCAGGAGCTTGCGCCGTCGATGCGCGCGGCTTCGAGAATATCTTCCGGCACGGCCTGAAGACCTGCAATATAGATTATCATCATGTAGCCTATCTGCTGCCATGCCATCAGTATCTGCAACCCCCAGAAGCCGTACTCCGTCTTGAGGAGTATCGAGGTGCCATAGCGCAGGAGAATGCCGTCAAAAATCATTGCCCAGATATAGCCGAGCACGATACCGCCGATGAGGTTCGGCATGAAGAACACCGTACGGAAGATGTTCGTGCCTTTGATGCCCCGCGTCAGCGCGTAGGCAACGGCGAACGAGAGCACGTTTATCAGCAGCAGCGACACAAGTGCGAAGAGCGCCGTGTACCAGAAGGCGTGGACGAAGGTGCTGTCCTGAAAGGCGGTTATGTAGTTGTCAAAGCCGACCCATGTCCATTTGCTGGTGGTCTTAAACCGGCAGAAGGACAGGAAAATGCCCTTGACAAAGGGGTAGAGAAAGCCGATGCAGAAGGCCGCAAATGTCGGCGCGAGGAACAGCAGAAACATCCTCTGCACCGGGCGGCGGATGAGCTTGGAGTTAAGCGCAGCGTGACTGTTCCCGCGGGACTCAACGCCGTTCAGTATCCCGCCAATAAGCAGCAGACCAGCCAGCGCAAGCGCCGTGTTATACCATGGCGGGAGCTTGTCAAGCGTCTTTGCAAAGCTGACAAAGCCGCCCTCCGCTCCGGCAAGCTTCAGTATTGTGACAAGATCTCCCGACGCGCTTGTCATGCCTATAATCGTCAGGCACGCGCCGAGAACAATCGCAGCGGCCTTGAGCACGACCGAGCCGCTGTTTGTTTCGGTTCTCATGAGCTGTCTCCTCCTCTTATATGTCTATATCGTATATCTTTCAAAGAAAGCTGCGGCTGTCTCCTCCGGCAGAGGGAATACCCGCAGAGCACTTTGACGAGGGCTCCGTGATAACCAAGGGGGCGAGCGGTAAAGCTCGCCCCCCTTCAAGATTTGTATTAGTTGTATTAGCTTATGCGGTAATTACGCGGGATTATGCGTGCTCGTTTGCGTACTGGGTCGCCCAGCCGTCAACGAAAGCGGAGACAACAGCGTCCCAATCACCGGTGCCTGCGGTGTACTGGCCGAGAGCGTCAACGACGCCGGCACGCCAGTCATCAACAGCGGGAGTGAAGTTGAATGCCCAAGTCACAACGTACTTTCCCTCAGCGGTGAGGTTGTTGGCATCAGCAAAGAAGACGTTCTCAGGAGTCTTTGCTGACTTGAAGGGGCAGGGACCGAACTGCTCTGCGAGCATAGTGGTTCCTTCGTCAGAGGTGACGACCCACTTCATGAAGTCGAGAGTGGCCTGGATGTCCTCTTCGTCTGCTTCGCAGTTGACTGCCCAGCAGTTCTCGGTGCCGGAGCAGAGGCCAGCGTCGGTCTCGCCCTCAACGCCGCAGTAGATGGGGATCATCTGCAGGTCTGCGGGATCCATATTGAACTTCTCACCGACAAGGCTTGCGTACTCCCAGGAACCGTTCTGGAAGAAGACAGCCTTGCCTTCGCCGAACTCAGCTTCGGAGGCATCGCCGGTTGAGGTGAGCAGGTCAGCGCCGGTGGTAGCGGAATCGGTAGTGTACAGATCCCAGATCATCTTGAAGTTGTCAAGATAGGTGCCCTTGATGGTCTCGGGCTGAGCGGTAATGCCGTCATCGCGGAACTCGTAGTAGAGAGGCATGTTGGCAAGGTGGCCGGAGAACCTCCAGCTGGAGGAACTGTCAAGACCTGCAGAGGAGAAGGCGTCGAAGCCGAGCTCGCCTGCGCGGGCGTGGATGTCGTCAGCAACAGCCTTGAGGGACTCAAAGTCCTTAATCTCGTCGATGCTGTGACCGGCTTGCTCAAGCAGAGCCTTGTTGACGATGATGCCGTAGCACTCGTAGCAGTAGCCGATGGAGTAGGTGAAGCCATCGTCGCCGACCTGGTCGAAGGCGTGGGTGGTCATCTCGTTGTAAACATCGGTGTCGGTGAGGTCAAGGCAGTACTCGCCCCAAGTTGCGACAGCGCCGGGGTTGCCGACCTGGAACATGGTGGGAGCTTCGCTCTTGTCCATTTCGCTGGTGAGGGTCTGCTCGTAGGTGCCGGAAGCGGCGGTGACGACGGTCACAGGAACGCCGGTCTGCTCGGTGTAAGTCTTGGCAAGAGCCTGCCAGGCTTCATCGGATTCGGGCTTGAAGTTGAGGTAGTAGACAGAGCCGGTTGCTGCGGGCTCTTCGGCAGGTGCCTCAGTCGCGGTATCAGCAGCGGTTGCGGTTGTGTCGGTGGTGCTTTCGCCGCATGCGCACAGGGCGAAAACCATGACCAGGCACAGAACCAGAGCTATGATCTTTTTCATTTTTGCTTACTCCTTTTTAAGATTTTTGAAATTGTCCTCATAAGAGGTTGTATCTTCGGCTCCCTTGGGAGCGGAAAATCAAAGCTGTTTCACGGAAGCGCCGTGACGCACCTTCGCTTCGAGCCGCACATGGCGGTTCGCGCCGCCGTTATCGAGGATGTCCAGCAGGATACGCACGCTCTCGCGCCCCATCTCCTCAGCCGGCTGCACGAGGGTCGTCAGCGTCGGGCTTACGTATTCCGAGACGGTCAGACCGTCTATCGCGATAACGGAGCAGTCATCCGGGACGCGGCGTCCGCGGTCCTCAAGCGCTTTCATTGCGGAGATTGCCATCGTATCCGACAGCGTAAACACGGCGGAGAAGTCCGCGCTGCTGTCGATAAGGCGGCACATACCGGCGTAGCTCTCCGGCATTTCAAAGCAGCCGCCGGTCTCGGCGACAAGCCCGCGGTCAAACGCAATGCCGTTATCCCGCAGCGCTGCGCAGTAACCGTTATAGCGCAGCTCGCTGACGGAGCGGTCGCTGCAGCTCGGCAGCAGGACGGCAATGCGGCGGTGCCCAAGCCTGATGAGCAGCTCAACCGCCTGATAGGCTGTTTTATGGTCATCTACCGAGACAGAGGAAAAGTCCTCCTCGCGGAGAGACCCGAAGTAGTTCGAGTAAGAGCAGCAGACATACGGCACGCCGATGAGCGAAAGCTCCGCCGGGGTGTAATCATAGCGCCCGCCGAGGAAGAGCAGAGCGCGCAGCTTTTTCTCGCGTTCAAGAATCGCGCCGGCCTTTATCTCGTCCGCGTCCGAATCTATGAAACGCAGCACCATGTTGTAGCCGCTCTTGTCTATCTCGCTGCTGATGGTCTTGAGCATGTCGGAAAAGAAGAGGTTGCCCATTCCGCGCACGACAACGCCTATCGCGTCCGACTGACGGCTGACAAGGTCACGCGCGCTGTTGTTGGGGATATAGCTCTCGGCTTCGACCACGGCGAGCACCCTGCGGCGCACGGTCTCGCTCACGTCGGGCCGATTGTTGAGCACGCGCGAGACGGTGCTCACGCTTACCCCGCACTGCTTGGCAATGTCCTTGATCGTCATGACACGACAGCTCCCAACTGCATTTGCTAAAACGTTTCCGGTATCGTTCCCGGTAACGTTACCAATCCTCTTTGATATCATAATAGCAAGCTTTCCCGGCAAAGTCAATCAAACAAGCGCGGGCAGAGAAAACTTTGGAGCATTAGACAATTTGCGACTGAATTTTTGGCGATTTTAACAACAGCCCAAAACAGATCCGGGGCTTTAGAATCAGAGAATAGGCAAAATCTATAAAACATTCCGGGTTCGGTATGATTAAAGCCCAGACGGTTTTCACCGTCCGGGCTTTTAAGAGATATTAGTATCGGAACTTATTTCTGGTTCTTGTTTCTGAACAGATAGCCGATGAGCATTACCACCGCAAAGACTATCAGGTACCAGAAGTTCGCCATCTTGTGGCCGACGATGCAGGCATACACCATGAACAGCGAGCCGACTATCGCGAGTGCCGGGATAACGAAGCGGCGCACAGGCGTCTCATCGGTGGCTTTGCGCATCCACTGGATGAAGATCGGGATATACATCGCGTAAATGGTGATGATCGGCAGCTCCGATGAGTCGAACAGGAACGGTACGCTCTCGAATGCGGTGCCCTTGAACGCAACGACTCCGCTCCATGTCCCTGCGAGGTTCGACAGATAGAAGTACGTGCCCCACGCCGCGCAGAACAGCAGACCGATAATGGCGGAGTTCGTCGGCATGTTGGAGACCCTGTCTATCTGACCGAAGAGCTCAGGCTTCGGGCCTTCGTTGCGGGCGGCCAGAGAGTACATGCCGCGGCAGCAGCCGAGCATCAGGCCGTTCATCGTGCCTATGCAGGAAATAGCAATGAAGAGGTTCAGGATATTGCCGAGCACGCCGCCGAAGATGTTCGTAAAGGCGGTGGTCGCGCCGTCGTTCATCAGCACGTCAACGGTCGCGCCGCCGGCAACGCCGACATAGTAGGCGATATATGTGACGATGATGATTATTCCGCCGATTATCAGCGCCTTGGGCAGGTTGCGCTTTGCGTCCTTGAGCTCTGCGTTGATGGAGGTCGCGATTATCCAGCCCTCATAGGCAAAGGACGTCGCGCAGACGGCGGCCAGCAGCGGGGCTCCGATGCTCCCGGAGACAGCGCCGGTCGCGAAGTTGCTCTGAAGCATGTGTGACGGGCTGAAAATGCCGACGATTATTCCGACAACAGCCATCAGAAACAGCGGGATGAGCTTTATAACGGTGGTCGAGGTCTGGAGCTTGCCGGCAAGTTTGGGCGAAAGAGCGTTCACGACATACGCGCAGACCAGATAGAACAGCATCAGTGCCAGGCACTCGGGCCCGACGATGCAGCCGCCCTCGGCGGCCGGGATCAGCAGCGGGAAATCCGGCCAGCAGGATGTGATGAACACGAGTGTGTAGCGCGCGGAGAGCCACGAGAGAACGGATGTGAGCGTGGGGTAATAGGTCGTTGTCAGGAACCAGCCGATGTAATACCCGTACTTCTTGCTGACAGTGGCTTCGGCATAGTCGACGATGCCGTTGACCTTTTCATACCGCTGCGCCATGGCGGCAAAAGCCAGGATGCAGATTATCATTATCGTGCCGCCGATAATCCACGCGAGAATGCCGAGCGGCATGTTTCCCTCGGTCTTCTGGAGAACGGTCTGCGCCTTGAAGAACACGCCGGAGCCGATGACTATGCCGACAACCATGCATATTGCAGTGAACAGGCCGAACTTTTTCTCAAGCTTATTTTCCATATGCTCGCTCCTTTTGGTTTTATAGTGGTACGTAATATAAAATTACTATACCATGTATTGCCTGAAAGTCAAGCGCGCCTAACAAATGTCATCTATTAATAATGCTAATGGATCACACGTCAAGGAACTTCGCAAGCTCCGGTACTGACTTGAAATACCAGCGGCAGTTTGCGCGCATGAAGTCCTCGATGGACTCTATGTCGTTCGCCCAGCCGACAGCGGCGAAATCAACCCCGCATTGCAGTGCCATGTCGTAGCCGGGCTTGAGGTCGTCTATCATGAGCAGCTCGTCCGCGGAAAGACCGAAGCGTCTCATTATATCTTCGAGCGGGAACGGTGCCGGCTTGCGCTGCTCCGGCGGATAATCCCAGCCGTAGACAGCGTCGGGCTCGGGCAGGGAGTTTGCCTTATAGTCGCGCCGGATGTTGCGTTCAAGCGAATGTGACACAACACATATAAGTCCTCCCCCGGCCTTCTGTCGCTCCATTATTTCGCGTATGCCGGGGTAGGCAATCGGAATGTGGCTTTCCACGTAGTCGCGCCAGTATTCAAACTCGTCCTGCAGCGCGGCATCGTCCATGCCGTATTCCTCGCGGCACATCCCGATAAAGCCTGGGGCAAAATTCTTCTTGAAGTAATGCTCGAGTGAACACGTGCGCCCGGGATAGCGCGAGTTGAGGTATTCCTGAAAGCATGGATGATGTATCGTCGCGGTGCTGTTCACGACAGTGTCGTCGTGGTCGAAAACAAGGCATTTGTATTTCATGCATGACCTCTCATTTTTTGAGTCTTGGCCTATTCTACCATGACCGCAGCGGTTTGAACAGTGCAAAAACGCGCCCGCCTTGCGCCGGGGGCACTTTTGATGTAGAATTAATATATAATACAAGAACACATCAGGAGCGGCCTATGCTTATCATGAAGCCATGCCCGGGAATACGGGTGCGAAAAATATACATCCCCGCCGGAGCCCGGCACGTCCCGGCGCTGGTGCTGTCACCGGAAACGCTTTCCGCTCCTACAACGGGAGTACTCTGGATTCACGGCGGCGGGTACATTTCCGGCATGAAAGAGATGGTATACATCTCCCGCGCCGTCGAGCTGGTGAAGAGCTTCGGCGCCGTCGTCGTCTCCCCCGGTTACCGGCTTGCGCCCCTATCGCCGTACCCTGCAGCGATAGACGATTGCTATGCTTCGCTGCTGCATATGAAGCGGCACGCAGCGGAACTCGGAGTACGCGAAGATCAGCTCATGGTCGGTGGTGAGAGCGCCGGCGGAGGACTGTGCGCGGCGGTTTGCATCAGGGCACGGGACAGCGGAGAAGTGAACATTGCCTTTCAGATGCCGCTCTATCCGATGCTTGACGACCGGGACACCGAGACCTCGCGCGATAACCACGGGCGTGTGTGGAACACATGGAAAAACCACTTCGCATGGCGCTGCTATCTGCGCGGCACCGACCGGGAGACGCTGCCGCCGTATGCCGCTCCCGCCCGCGTCGAAATCATGGAAGGGCTTCCCCCGGCATATACTTTCGTCAGCACCGGCGAGCCGTTCTATGCCGAGACGCTGGAGTATATCCGTCGGCTCAAGGCCTGCGGCATACCCGCAAGCGCGGACGTTTACGATACGGACATGCACGCTTTCGACATGATGCGTCCGGAAGATACGCTCAGCATTGAAGCCGCGCGCCGCTTCAACGAAAGCTTTGCCTACGCCCAGACGCACTATTTTGCGCCGCAGACATAAAACACAGGCTGTACGAAATTTCGCACAGCCTGTGTTTTTTATTTTCCCTTATTTATCCAGCCATGCGCAGGCCGCGAGCGCCGCGACGGAGCCGTCGGACATGGCGGTCGTGAGCTGGCGGACGGACTTCGCGCGGCAGTCCCCTGCGACGAATACGCCGGGGCAGCCGGTCAGGCAATCCTCGCCCGAAGCGGCGTAGCCGCCCTTGTCGAGTGAAATGAGCCCGCTGAAAATTTCGGTATCGGGCGCACGGCCGATGGATACGAAGAGCCCTGAGACGGGCAGCACGCGGCGCTCGCCGTCCTGCTCGACCTCGACGCCGGTGAGCTCGTCCGCGCCGATGAGCGCGCTTATCTTCGCGTTGAGCACGAACTCCACATTGGCCTTATTGCGCAGCGCCTCAACGAGCATTGCCTCGCCGCGGAAGCTGTCACGCCTGTGTATAAGATAAACCTTGCGGCAAATTTCGCTCAGCAGCATCGCGTCGGACAGCGCGCTGTTGCCGCCGCCCGAGACGGCGACGTCCTGCCCGGCAAAAAAAGCGCCGTCGCACACGCTGCAGTAGCACACGCCGCTGCCGGTGAGCCGCTCCTCATTCTCGATGCCGAGGGTGCGCGGCTTCGCGCCTGTCGCAATTACAATCGCCCTGCAGACGTATTTCGCGCCGGACGCGCAGACCACGGTCTTTTCCTCGCCTGCCGCGTCCACGGACACAACCTCTTCAAGCTCGACCTCCGCTCCCTGATTCATCGCCTGCTCCAGCAGCATGTCGCCTATCTGCGCGCCGCTTACGGAGATGTAGCCGGGGAAGTTTTCAACATTGGTGCTGCGTGTGATCTGCCCGCCGAAGGCGGCCTTCTCGATAACAAGCACACTCTTTCCCGCGCGCCTTATATATGTCGCCGCGGTAAGCCCCGCAGGGCCGCCGCCGATAACAATAACATCGTAAATCATATTTATACATCCTCAATAACAAAGCCCTTAGGCCGACTGACATAAGAAAACATACGCCTGAAAAGGCCCAGAATGCACGAACGGCTTCGTTGCAGCGTTTTGTCATACACAAAGTATGCCTTCAACGCTGCGCCTCGCCCTCGCACATTCTGAACACTTTTCAGGTGCGCAGCAGTTTTGCCAAAGATTGTTCGAGCAGAAATCGTTTGAAAAAGCATCCGCATACTTTGTGTATGTGGAGGCTTTTTCGGACTATTTAGGCCGAACAGGCAAAGGCAAAACCGTATGTTGTCTTTTGCCAGTCGGCCTTAAATCCGGGCTTTGATTTTTTGTTTATAGATACCTTCTTAGGCCTGCGCGTTCAGGAACTCCTTGATTGCTCCGGCGCCCGCGAACTTCTCGAAGCTCTCGCCGTCGGTGATGACAAGAGTCGGAGCCTGCTTGACGCCGTAGTTGAGTGCGAGCTCAGCATTCTCCGCGGCCATCAGCTTTTCATACTTGAACCCGGCCTTGTCGAGATAGGAGCAGGCGATGCGGCAGTTGGGGCAGGTCGGCGTTGCGAAGAGTATCGCTCTCGCTCCGTCATGGACTTCGCCCTCGTGCTCGCCGTTCTTCGCGGTGTGCTCATCGGCCTTGGGTGCAGCCTCCTCGATCGGCCCGTTGTGCTTGAGCACGGAGTGATCGAGGACGTATTCCTTGCGCTCCTTGTACTCCTGGGTCTTGCCGGCGTTCCAGTTCTGCACCGGGCGGTAGTAGCCGGTGATGCGGCTGTAGACCTCGGCAGGCTCGCCGCACTCGGGGCAGGTGAAATGCTCGCCGCTGATATAGCCGTGGTTCTTGCAGACGGAGTAGGTGGGAGAGAGCGTGTAGTAGGGCAGCTTGTAGTTCTCGGCGATCTTGCGCACGAGGTTTGCCGCGGCTTCCCAGCTCGGCAGCTTCTCGCCGAGGAAGGCGTGGAAGACGGTGCCGGAGGTGTAGCGCGTCTGGAGATCGTCCTGAATGTCGAGCGCAGCGAAGATATCGTCGGTGTAGCCGACAGGCAGGTGCGAGCTGTTGGTGTAGTACGGGGTGCCGCCGGGCTCTGCCGCGGTGATGATGTCGGGGTAGAGCTCCACATCGTGCTTTGCCAGACGGTAGGAGGTGGACTCTGCCGGCGTAGCCTCGAGGTTATACAGGTCGCCGTACTGCTCCTGATAATCGCTCAGGCGCTCGCGCATATGGTCGAGCACTTCCTTGGTGAACTGCTGGCACTTGGGGTCGGCCATACCGGCGCGGATCCAATTTGCATTGAGTCCTGCTTCGTTCATGCCGACAAGACCGATGGTGGAGAAGTGGTTCTCGAAGGTGCCGAGGTAATACTTGGTGTAGGGGTAAAGTCCTGCGTCGAGAAGCTTCGTGATGACCGTGCGCTTAATTTTAAGTGAGCGCGCTGCAATATCCATGAGCTTGTCGAGACGGGCGTAGAAGTCCTTCTCGTCCTTTGCAAGATATGCCAGGCGCGGCATGTTCAGCGTCACGACGCCGACCGAGCCCGTGGACTCGCCGGAGCCGAAGTAACCGCCGGACTTCTTGCGCAGCTCTCTGAGGTCGAGACGCAGGCGGCAGCACATCGAGCGCACATCGCTCGGCTCCATGTCGGAGTTGATGTAGTTGGAGAAGTAAGGCGTGCCGTACTTTGCGGTCATCTCGAAGAGAAGCTTGTTGTTCTCGGTGGGAGACCAGTCAAAGTCGCGGGTGATGGAGTAGGTCGGAATCGGGTACTGGAAGCCGCGGCCGTTCGCGTCGCCTTCGATCATGATGTCGATGAAGGCCTTGTTGACCATGTCCATTTCCTTCTTGCAGTCGCCGTAGGTGAACTCTCTCTCCTTGCCGCCGACGATTGCGGGCTGATCCTTGAGGTCAGCGGGAACGGTCCAGTCGAGCGTGATGTTGGAGAACGGAGCCTGCGTGCCCCAGCGTGACGGAGTGTTCACGCCGAAGATGAAGGACTGGATGCACTGCTTGACTTCCTTATAGGTGAGGTTGTCGACCTTCACGAACGGAGCCAGATATGTGTCGAAGGAGGAGAAGGCCTGAGCGCCGGCCCACTCGTTCTGCATGATGCCGAGGAAGTTCACCATCTGGTTGCAGAGGGTGGACAGGTGGCTTGCCGGGGAGGAGTTAATCTTTCCGGGGATGCCGAGTCCCTGCTTTATGAGCTGGCGCAGACTCCAGCCGGCGCAGTAGCCGGTGAGCATGCTCAGGTCATGCAGGTGAATGTCGCAGTTGCGGTGAGCGTCGGCGATTTCCTGGTCGTATACTTCGCTGAGCCAGTAGTTTGCGGTGATGGCGCCGGAGTTTGAGAGGATGAGTCCGCCGACGGAATAGGTGACGGTGGAGTTTTCCTTGACGCGCCAGTCCTCGATTCTGAGGTACTTGTCAACAGTCTCCTTATAGTCGAGATACGAAGACTTGGTGTTGCGCAGCTTCTCGCGCTGCTTGCGGTAGAGAATGTAGGACTTTGCGACCGTCTCGTAGCCGCCGCGGGAGAGCACCGCCTCGACGCTGTCCTGAATATCCTCGACGGCGATCTTGCCGTCCTTTATCTTCGGCAGGAAATCCGCCGAGACCTTCAGCGCCAGAAAGTCAATGACGCTGTCGTTGTAATCCGTGCCCGTGGCGTCAAACGCCTTCTTGATTGCGGCGGCGATCTTGTTTATGTCGAACTCGACTATTTTGCCGTCGCGCTTAACTACCTGATACAATTCCTTTTCCCCTCTCTTTGGTATGTCAGACACCCCTGACCTGCACCGCCGGAACATATTCCGCCGCCGCGTCTGCCAGTGAGTGCATTTCTGCTTCGTCATAGGCGCCGAGCCCGCGTATATCCAGCACATTGCCGGAATCCTTGAACTGCTGGAGGTAATACTCCTTCGCGCCGCTTATCCATTTTGCCGCATCCGCGATACTCTCGCGTGTGTGCAGTCCCTTTACAACTGTCGTCCTGAACTCATAGTCCACGCTGCCGCTCAGAAGAAATTCCTTTGAGCGCTCTATCGCGTCAAGATTGAGTCTCTCAACCCCCGCGGTCTTCGCATAAAGCTCGGGCGAATTCTTTATGTCCATCGCGACTCTGTCAACAAGCCCCGCGCGGACAATCTCCATGAGCCTGTCAGGAAATGAGCCGTTGGTGTCGAGCTTTATCTTAAAGCCGAGCGCGCGCACCTTTTCGAGAAACTCGCCTATGTCACCGTGCAGCAGCGGTTCGCCTCCCGTTACCGCAACGCCGTCGAGCACGCCCACGCGCTTCTTCAGGAAGCTCAGTACCTGCTCCTCATCCGTGTCGTGCGCCAGCGCCTCCGGCAGCACCAGAGTAGCGTTGTGGCAGAACGGACATCGGAAGTTGCAGCCGCCGGTGAACACCGTGCAGGCGACAAGGCCGGGATAATCCAGCAGAGTCAGCTTCTGCAGACCGGATATAAGCATGCCGCACCCTCCTTCTTATCGACCTGTATGCCATCGTCGTGCCTGTATATAATAAATCGACAAGCCCTGCTTGTCAACTGCAAAATCACTATATATTGATTACAAAACTGCAAAATCTTGGCTTCAGGCACAAAATATAGTGCCGACCCGCGCAGCACACGCAGGAGACACTGGATGCTATTCTAATGCATGCCTGACATTTTTTCAAGGGTAAAATGTGCAAATCATGCAAAGTTGTGATAACTGACTATTTCCGGCAGCCGAAACTGTGCACTATATAGAATTTCGAACACTTGCAGTGAAGCCGCACCGGTGTTATAATCTATCCCCGTGTACAGTTTTGCTTTTATATAGTAGCAAACAGCAACCAGGCGAAAGGACGTGAAACCATGTGCGGCATAGTAGGTTACGTTGGAAAAGAGCAGGCCGCTCCCATTCTGCTGGACGGGCTTGAAAGGCTCGAATACCGTGGTTATGATTCTGCCGGGCTCGCCGTTCTCGGCGGCAAGCGCGGCTTGCAGGTAAAGAAATCCAAAGGACGTCTGAGCGTGCTCAAAGCGCTGACGGATAACGGACGCAGCCTCACCGGCACGCTCGGCATCGGTCACACCCGCTGGGCGACGCACGGCGAGCCGAATGATATAAACTCCCACCCGCATCTTAGCGAGGGCAGGAACATTGCCGTCGTCCATAACGGCATCATCGAAAACTATGTTGAGATAAAAGAATTTCTCATCTCCAAGGGTATGCACTTCAGCTCCGATACCGATACCGAAGTCGTCGCCCAGCTGCTTGAGTATTTCTACGACCGCTGCGGGGACTTCATGGCCTCCGTCTACCGCGTGCTCGACCGCATAGAGGGCGCCTACGCGCTTGGCATCATCTGCAAGGATATCCCCGACAGTTTCGTCGCCGCGCGCAAGGATGCGCCTCTGCTTCTCGGCTACGGTGACGGCTGCAATTTCATCGCCTCCGACGTTACCGCGCTCATAAAGCATACGCGCGACGTCGCGTATATGAACGACGGCGAGGTCGCTCTTGTCTCCGCCGACAGCATTCAGGTCTTCGACGAATACGGCCAGCCCGTCGAGAAAGAGCATAATCACGTTGACTGGGACGTCAGCGCCGCCGAAAAGGGCGGCTACCCGCACTTCATGTTCAAGGAGATCATGGAGCAGCCCGAGGCCGTGCGCAAGACCATCTCCCCGAGAATAAAAGACGGTCAGATCGTTTTCGATGAGCTGACCCTTGATGAGGCCTTTATCCGCAGCCTTGACAGGATATTCATCGTGGCATGCGGCTCGTCCTACCATGTCGGCATGGTCGGCAAGTATAACCTTGAGCGGCTTTTGAGAAAGCCCGTGGATGTGCAGCTTGCCTCCGAGTTTCGCTATGCCGATCCCCTTGTCGGGCCGAACAGCCTTGTCATCGTCATCAGCCAGTCCGGCGAGACGCTTGACACCATGGCAGCGCTCCGCGAGGCTCGCCGCCTCGGCGCGCATATTCTCTCCATCGTGAACGTCGTCGGCAGCTCCATCGCCCGCGAGTCGGACGATGTCCTCTACACCTGGGCAGGCCCCGAGATTGCCGTCGCCACCACGAAGGCCTACAGCACGCAGCTCGTGCTGCTGGATATGCTCGGCGTTTATTTTGCAAAGGTCTGCGGCAGCGTCAGCGACGCGGAGTATGAGGAAATCGTCGAGGAGCTTCTTGCCCTGCCTGTCAAAATGGAGGCCGTCCTCGAGGATATCGACGAGATAAAATATCTCGCCTCCCGCTACTTTAACCATAACTCCATCTTCTTCATCGGCCGCAACCTTGATTACGCCCTCGGCCTTGAAGGCAGCCTCAAGCTCAAGGAGATATCCTATATCCATTCCGAGGCCTACGCATCGGGCGAGCTCAAGCACGGCACCATCTCTCTTATCGAGGACGGTACCCTTGTCGTCGCGCTCGGCACCTATAAGCCGCTGTTTGAAAAGACGCTCTCGAACATCATCGAGGTCAAGGCGCGCGGCGCCGACATCGTCGCTCTGACGACGGAGAGCAAGGCCGCCGATATGCGCAAGACCGCGGAGAACGTTCTCTCCGTACCGGACACTCATGTCATCCTCCAGCCCTCCCTCGGCGTCATCCCGCTCCAGCTTTTCGCGTACTATGTGGCGCTGCACAAGGGCTGCGATATAGATAAACCTCGCAATCTTGCCAAATCAGTCACCGTCGAATGAGAAAAGACTGATATTCTTGGCAAAAACTGCACAAAAGCGACGAATACTTCAAATATTTCTTGTACTTTTCCGGTGCCTGTATTATAATAAATCTCTGGTTCAGGCGAAGCCGCCGCGCATTGGGGCGCAGTGTGTTCGCCTGCCGGGAAACCGAAGGAAGGGAGCTGTTTCTTAATGGTCAATATCAGCAACAGCAAGGGAAATATCAGCATTACCGATGAGGTTCTGACCTACCTTGCAGGCGATGCGGCTACCAGCTGCTTCGGCGTCAAGGGTATGGCAGGGCGCAGCAAGGACGGAGGCCCGCTCCAGCTTCTGCGCAGGGAATCAATGTCCAAGGGCGTTGAGGTACACTATAACGGCGACGGCAGCGTCTCTCTCGAGCTGCATATCGGCGTCGACCACGGCGTCAATATAGCCGCAGTTTCACGCAGCATTATGAATACAGTCAGCTATAAGCTCACGAAGGCCGCCGGAGTTCCGGTCAAGAGCGTTGACGTTTATATTGACACGATCATCGGATAAAAATTCCGGCATGGGAAAGCCCGTGCCATGCGGAGGTACATTCAATTGAGAAATTATATAGACGCCGCTGCCTTCAAAGAGATGATACTCTGCGCCAACGCAGCACTCCATGCCAATGTTCAGGCTATAAACGACCTTAACGTTTTCCCCGTACCCGACGGAGACACCGGCACCAACATGGCGCTGACCATGGACAAGGCAGCGACGGAGCTTAAAAAGAAGGATTTCGATACGATAGCCTCAGCGGCGGACTGTGTGGCATCGGCTCTTCTCAGAGGCGCGCGCGGCAACTCCGGCGTTATCCTCTCTCTGCTCTTCAGAGGCATCTCCAAGCGCCTTAAGGGTCTCGATACCGCGGGCGCGCAGGAATTTGCCGGTGCAATGCAGGACGGTGTTGACGCCGCCTATAAGGCCGTTATGAAGCCCGCCGAGGGCACCATCCTTACCGTCTCGCGTCTGGCTGCAGCCGCCGCCGTTGAAGCGGCGAACGCGGAAGCAAGCCTTGAAACCTGTCTTGACTGTGCCGTCAAGGCCGGCAGCGACGCCCTGGCTGAGACCGTGAATCAGAACCCCGTGCTCAAAAAGGCCGGAGTCATCGACGCCGGCGGTCAGGGCTATATGTACATCCTCGGCGCCATGCTCGCCTCCTACCGCGGTGAGATTACCGCCCCCGAGAATGTCGAAGAGATAGTCGAGAACGAAACCGAGAGCAGTGCTTTCGATGTGTTCGATACCGAGGATATCACCTTCGCGTTCGACACCGTCTTCATCGTGCGCAAGAATGACCCCGATGTCGACCTTGATCCTCTGCGCAAGTATCTCACAAGCATCGGCGACAGCCTTGTTATCGGCGAGGACGATGAGGCCTTCAAGGTCCATGTCCATACCAATGTCCCCGGCAACGCCCTCAATGAGGCGCAGAAGTTCGGCACGCTTGAGCTTGCAAAGATTGAGAACATGCGCACCCAGCATGAAGACATCCTCGCCGGCAAGCATGTCCAGACGACCGACGACCTTGACGCCGTCGAGCGCGAGCTTGAGGAGAGCGAAGAGCAGTACTGCAAGAGTGTGAAGGACTACGGCGTCGTCACCGTGTGCGCCGGCAAAGGTCTTGAGAACCTGTTCAAGGAGCTCGGCGCTGACGGCATCGTCACCGGCGGCCAGACCATGAACCCCTCGACCGACGATATCCTTAAAGAGATAAACCGCACCCCGGCAAACACCGTTTTCGTCCTGCCGAACAATAAGAACATCATCATGGCAGCGGAGCAGTGTGTCCGCCTGAGCGATAAGAAGGTCGTCATCATCCCGACGAAGACCGTGCCGCAGGGCGTTTCCGCAATGCTGAACTTTAACCCCGAGGAGACCGAGGAAAACCTGGTCGCCGCAATGACCGAAGCCGCCGGCAATGTTCACACCGCCATGGTCACCTATGCCGCGCGCGACTCGGACTTTGACGGCCACCAGATTCACGCCGGCGAATACCTCGCCCTGCTTGACGGCGCTCTGCTCGGCAGCTACAGCAGCGAAAAGACGCTCTTCAAGGAGCTCAGCTGGGCATTTGACGAGCTGAACCCCGAGTTCATCACCGTCTACTACGGCAGCGATGTTGCCGAGGATAAGGCAAACCAGGCTGCCGAGACAATCATCGGCTGCTTCCCGGACGCTGAGGTCAGCGTCGTTAACGGCGGTCAGCCCGTGTATTACTACATGATTTCTGTGGAGTGATAAATATGTCTGATATTTTTGATAAGATAGAGCTGCATGACTGCCCCTTCTGCGGCGGCGCCGGACTTCTCGAAGAGGAGCAGGGCTGGTGCTGGTACGCCACCTGCGTTGACTGCGGCTCCCAGACCGCGGCCTTCAGCTATAAGACCCCCGATGAGCGCGAGCAGGCAGCCCGTGAGGCAGCTCTCGTGTGGAACCTCGGCAAGATCGTCCGCGCAAACCCGAACGAATAATAATAACCCGTATATAAAAACATCCGCGGCAGTAAGAACAAACTGCCGCGGATGTTTTTTATTAAATTACCTCACCATTCGAGGTTCTTCTCCGTCTCCTTGGAGAACACGTGCGCGACGTCGCCGTCGAAGCTGAAGCTGACGTCGTCGCCCATGGCGTAGTGCCATATTCCCGCGCGATAGTCAACCGTGTCTTTTATCGCAGCCCCTCCAGCACTGTACCGATATCTCCATCGATGCATATACTGCGCGCGGCGATGTCATCGGGCGCGTCCGCCTCGCCGAGGTTTATGCAGGCATAGATTGCCTCAGGGTTTTTCGCCGTCATGTGCCGGAACGGATATTTTATAATGCCCGGGGTGTTGTACCCGACCCCAAGCTCCAGAAACAATATCTTCAGTCCGGCGCGGGTGCGGAGAAAGTTTTCGTACCGCTCCGCCGCGCGGTGCCAGCCCTCGTCCTCAACAAAGCTGTCGTCGCTGCGCAGGTTCATCGTCATCGGCCTGCCGCAGTGCGGGCAGCGGGGGATGAGCTCGCTCGGTATCCTGCCGTTCTCCTGCCGCTCATACATCAGGCGTATCTCACGCTCGTTGTCAAATGTCTCCTGACAGCATGGCTCCGAGCACTGGAACAGGCCATAATCCCCCTGCGTGTAGAACAGGCGCTTCCTGTCAAAGCCCGCTTTCTGAAAGCAGTGATCCACATTCGTCGTGACGACAAAGTAGTCCTTGCCCTTAACGAGCTTCAGCAGCTCCTCATATACAGGCTTCGGCGCGTCCGTATATCGGTTTATGAAGGTGTACCGGCTCCAGAATGCCCAGAACTCCTCCGGTGTTTTGTATGGATAAAATCCGCCGTAATACATATCGTGAAAACCGTACTTCTCTTCAAAATCGGAGAAGTATTTT
The DNA here is from genome assembly GCA_964517445.1 of uncultured Oscillospiraceae bacterium. Classification (GTDB taxonomy): domain Bacteria; phylum Bacillota; class Clostridia; order Oscillospirales; family Oscillospiraceae; genus Limivicinus. The sequence goes on from CAZFCH010000005.1 coordinate 23,266, forward strand.
TCAAAGCGCTCGCCTGAGTATTCATAGCCCGCGGAGGTCGACAGCCCAGCGCCCGCGCCTATCACGACGGCGTCGGCCTCATCCAGCGCGGCCTTAAGGCGCGCGATCTGCTCCGAGAAGCTTTCTGTAGATTTCTTCGTCCCTGTCCTTGAAAACATTGAAAATCACTCTCCTGACGCTGCTTTCCTTCTGCATAAAGTCCTCCGTCGTTTTCACGGCAATCTCCGCCGCCGGCTCGTTCGGGAAATGAAACTCCCCCGTTGAGATGCAGCAGAACGCCACGCTCTCAAGCCGGTTTTCCGCTGCCAGTTCCAGACAGGAGCGGTAACAGGAGGCCAGCAGCTCTTCATCCCGCCGGGTCACCCGCCCGCCGATAATGGGTCCGACGGTATGCAGCACGTACCGGCAGGGGAGATTGAACGCCGGCGTGATTTTTGCCTGCCCCGTCGGTTCCTCGTGCCCCTGACTGCGCATCAGCTCCGCGCAGTATTCCCGCAGCTCGACCCCTGCATAGCTGTGTATGCAGTTGTCGATGCAGCGGTGGTTCGGAATATAGCAGCCGGTCATACCGGAGTTTGCGGCGTTTACAATCGCATCGCATCGCAGTGTTGTGATATCGCCGCGCCGGATATACAGCCCGTCCCGCACCGGCGTGAGGCTGTCAACGTCCGTTATGCCCTTGGCTTCAAGCTCCGTGCGCAGGTATTCATCCTGCACACGGAGAAATTCCGGGCTGCACCCGCGCGCTGTGCGCACGTTCATCAGCGCGCGAAGCAGGATCCGCTGCTCCTCTCTGTCCGCCGGGACACTCGCTCCTCGGTATTCCGGGCGCTCGTCCAGAAGCGCGTCTATGAGAAACAGCCGCCGTTCGCTTTGGTTCATTCAGTGTTCATTCCTTTTGGTACCATCAGCTGATGGAAGTTATTTTGCCGGGAAAAAGAAGCCGACAGTCATGTCAAGATAGTTCATCCCGCTGTACTCCGGATACTTCTCCGTGACGCGCGCTTTCATTTCATCGGCGCTCTCACACTCGCAGGCAATCTCCTTGAGGTCGTTCAGGTAATTGATCTTCGTCTGCGCGTCCTTGAGGTCCTCCGGAGTGTAGTGCGAGGTCAGCACAAGGTCGAAGCCCTTGCGGATGTAGTAATTGAGCTGAGAGATGATCCCGTCGGCGTGCGGGCAGCCCGCGACGATGGAATGGCAGTCATGCCCCATCATGTGGGTGTAGACGCAGTTGAGCTCGGGAATCTCGATGTCGTATGCCTCAGCGTTGGAGCGGATAACGAAGCGTATTCCGGCAAGCTCAGTCTCGCCGTCGGCAAGGATATGCTCAGGCTGACAGACGGCGCCATCGAAGCTGTCGCCGAAAGCGGTCTTGAAGTTCGAAACGAGTGCCGCACCGCCGCCGTCAGTGTTGTAGGCAACGGAGGATTCCGTACCGTAGGCCGGAACCTCCGGCAGGAATGATGCGCCCGCTGCATGGTAGGCAACGAGCTTTGCCTCGACCGTAATGCTCTCCCGCTTGAGATACTCCGTCAGCTCGCTGATGTTGTCACGGAAGCACGGCAGTTCTATCACAGCGCCGCGCCCGTTCTTTTCGATGATGAAAACCTCGTCGTCGATGAGGTCGTGCGTCTGGTAGGCGTGCAGCCTTGCACTGCCGAAATCATATACCTTAACCTCGCCCTTGGCAAGCTTTACGGACTTATAAGTGTTCTTGTTCATTTGAAATTCCTCCGAGTCAGATTCAGCGGGTGTTTCCCTCTGTGCTTTATATTTTACTCGGATTTATTTCCGTCACAAGTACGCACAAATCTATTACTCAGTCACCTTTTGGTAACTTTTGGAGCGGATTCGGAAGCCCCTTGCAACATTGCGGATGCTGCATTATAATGTGAGTGTAACATTCAAAAAGGAGTGCTGCATATATGCTGACAAAGGAAGAAATGCCCGCCTGCCCGGTGGCGACTACCGTGGCGCTGATCGGGAGCAAGTGGAAACTGCTCATCATGCGCAACCTGCTGTCGCGTCCGTGGCGCTTTAACGAGCTGAAAAAGGACTTGGATGGCATCAGCCAGAAAGTGCTGACCGACAGTCTGCGCTCAATGGAGGCTGACGGTCTGCTTACCCGCACTGTCTATCCCGAAGTCCCGCCGCGCGTGGAATATGGGCTGACAGAGCTTGGTTACAGCCTCCGCCCGATACTGGAGGCAATGCGCGTCTGGGGTGAGGATTACAAGGCCGCGCACAAATAAAAAAGTTGGAAAGCGAAAGCTTTCCAACTTTTTATTATTCCTTATCTCACCATTCGAGATTCTTCTCCGTCTCCTTGGAGAACACGTGTGCGACGTCGCCGTCGAAGCTGAAGCTGACGTCGTCGCCCATGGCGTAGTGCTCCTTCATGCCGAGCGTCGGAACGATGATGATAATGTCCTTGCCCTCGGCGGTGACATGCAGATGCACGGAAGACCCCATCATTTCGCTCACGTCGACCTTCGCCGCAATGCCCTCGCCGGCAGCGGCGATGACCGTGTGCTCCGGACGGACGCCGAGCGTCACAGGCTGGGACTGCACGTCGTTTCCAAGCAGACGCGCTTCCTTCTCCGCGCTCAGCTCAATGCGCTTTCCGCCGAGCTCGACAAAGAACTTCTTGTCCTCGCGCACGAGCTGCGCATCAAAGAAGTTCATCTGCGGCGTGCCGATGAATCCCGCAACGAATAGGTTGCGCGGATTGTTGAACACCTCCTGCGGTGTGCCGATCTGCTGGATGTAGCCGTCGCGCATGATGACGATTCTGTCGCCGAGGGTCATGGCCTCGGTCTGGTCATGGGTGACGTATATAAATGTTGTATTGATACGTTCGCGCAGCTTGATTATCTCGGCGCGCATCTGGTTGCGCAGCTTTGCGTCGAGGTTGGAGAGCGGTTCGTCCATCAGGAAGACAGCCGGGTCACGCACAATCGCGCGGCCGATGGCGACGCGCTGGCGCTGGCCGCCGGAAAGAGCCTTGGGCTTGCGGTCAAGGTACTGGGTGATATCGAGGATCTCCGCTGCCTCGCGGACTTTCTTGTCGATAACGTCCTTGCGTTCCTTGCGCAGCTTCAGCGAGAAAGCCATGTTCTCATAGACGGTCATGTGCGGGTACAGGGCGTAGTTCTGGAAAACCATCGCGATATCCCTGTCCTTGGGCGCGACGTCGTTCACGAGTCTGCCGTCGATGTAAATCTCGCCCTCGCTGATTTCCTCAAGCCCCGCGACCATTCTCAGCACCGTTGACTTGCCGCAGCCGGACGGGCCGACCAGAACAATGAACTCCTTGTCTGCGATATCGAGGTCGAACCCCTGCACCGCGACGACGCCCTGATTGGTTATCTGGGGGTTGCCGATGACATTACTGGTTTCCTCGTCCGGGTCGTCCTTCTTCTTTTTCTTCTTCTTGATCTCTCCGCTTACGAACGGGTAGATTTTCTTGACATTCTTCAGTGTTACAGTTGCCATTCTTTCCGACTCTATGCGCCGGGCCTCCGCCTCAGACGCACTCGCAGGGGCATCGCCACCCGCATTACGGCAGATCTCCACGCTGCCGCACCCTGAGCCTCAGGGAAAATAAATTCCTCCTTCATTAAAGCTGTGCGCGGCATTGTGTGGAGTGCCGGGCACGCAGTCAAATAGGACTTATTGTCCACTGTAAATGATTATACAGGCCGCGCCCTGATATTACAACTCAAAAATCGCCCCGGGAAATTGTGCACTTTGCCGGGGAACCGGTGTTCTGATACTCTCAGTCAGCCTCCGCGCCCTTTTCTTCAAGCGCCCGCATCGCCTTTCTGAACTCGACGGAGAACATCACCGCCGTGAAGCAGACCGCGATGAAGTCCGCGACAGGCTCCGCCGTGTATACGCCTATCGTCTTGTCCGCGACAAGCTGCGGCATGATGTATATCATCGGCAGCAGCAGCACGAACTTGCGCATCACCGCCACGATTATCGAGCAGCCCGCGAAGCCTATCGAGACAAAAGTCATCTGGCAGGCTATCTGTATCCCGAACATGAACAGCGCGCCGCAGTATATGCGCAGTGCCTTTTTCGTGAACAGAATAAGCGCCGCGTCGGAAGAGAACATACCCGCGAAGATTCCCGGGAAGATCATCACGAGCGCCCATAATGTGATAGAAAAGCAAAGGCTGACCCGCAGCAGCAGCCGGAACGTGCTCCTCACGCGCTCGGCCGAGCGCGCTCCGTAGTTGTAGCTTAGTATCGGCTGCGCCCCCTGAGCAATGCCCTGCAGCGGCAGCATCGCCAGCTGCATCACGCTCGTGAGTATCGTCATCGCGCCGACCGCGATGTCCCCGCCGTATTTAAGCAGCGATGAGTTAAAGCACACGGATATGACGCTCTCGCTCGACATCATGACGAAGCTTGCCGCGCCGAGCGCAACGCAGGGGAGGACGAGCTTTGCGCCGGGGAAGAAATTCTCCGCGCGCAGCGTGAGCGTCGTCTTTTTCCCGCGCAGGAACGCGAGCACCCACACGCATGACAGGCACTGGGATATTACCGTCGCCAGCGCCGCACCGCGCACGCCCATGCCGAAGGCGAAAATAAACACCGGGTCGAGCACGATGTTTGTCACCGCGCCGATAAGCACCGTGTACATTCCGATTTTTGCAAAGCCCTGCGCCGTGATGAACGCATTCATGCCCAGCGTCAGCTGCACGAACACCGTGCCCAGCGCGTATATGTTCATGTAGTCCGCGGCGTAGTCGATAGTGTTCTCGCTCGCGCCGAAAGCCATCAGCAGGTCGCGCCCCCATATCAGCAGCGCCGCCGTCAGTATCACGGATATGCCGATCTGCAGCGTGAAGCAGCCGCCGAGCGTTTTCTCTGCGCTCTCCCGGTCGCCGCGCCCCATAAATATCGACGCGCGCGGCGCGCCGCCGCTGGCAGAGAACGACGAGAACGCCGACACCACGAGGATTATCGGCATGCACACCCCGACGCCCGTCAGCGCAAGACTGCCGTTATCGGGCATATGCCCTATGTATATGCGGTCGACGATGTTATACAGCATGTTCACAAGCTGTGCGATAACCGTCGGCACCGCGAGCTTCAGGAGCAGCTTGCCGACAGGCTCCGTTCCGAGAAATGTTTTGTCCTGATCCATGAGACGCACCCTGTTCTTTAACAAATAATATTTATGATATTATCGCCTCGCCGCTGTGCCTTTTCAAGTCACGAATTATTAATTTTGCGCGAACCGTTGACCCTGCCGCGGCGATGATGTAAAGTAGCAGTATCAGAATACAGGGAGATTCTCAATATGCTCTGGAAAATATGCCTTAAAAGATTCCGCTGGTTCATATACTGCCTCATCCTCGCCGCCCTGTTCATTCTCCCCGCCACGACCGATTGGGAATATGGCGGCGCTTTCGGCGCGATAGGTTTTTTCATCTTTGTGCCCGCGGCCGTCGTCGCCCTCGTGTGGGCGATATACGCCGCCGTACGCGATATCATCAATGTCCGCCGCGGCGGCGCGCTGCCCGAGGACAAGCCGTCGGCGGTTTCCGCGGCTGCCGATAAGCTGCGCGATGAAGCCGCCGTGGTCAACGAGCTTGACGCCCGCGGCCGTGCGAAGTATTTCATCTTCCGCATTCTCGGCGCTCTCCTGATCGTCGTCGGCATCGTCCTTATAATCAGAGACTCCGTTGTTGCCGGCACGCTTGTCGTCATCGCCGGCGGCACGCTCTGGATCCTGGCATCGCCCAAGAGCTTCAACGAGACTGCCGAAGGCATGAAGATGGTCACCTGCCCCGAGGATATGACCATCGAAGAGCTTTACCGCAGCATCCGCGGCATGAGCACCGCGCTCGGCTCACCGTATATCGGCAGAGTCAAAACCATCCCCGGCGACACCATTCTCTTCGGCCCCGACGCCAACGGCTGCTTTGCCTACGTGTATAAAACCCTCGACGGCAGGAGCTTCTGCGCCGCGCTGAGCGACTTCACCGCGACCATCGAGACGCCCGCCGCAGCACCCGCCCCGGCAGCGGACGGCGAAGCAGAGCCCGATTACGCCGGCGTCCTCGAGGAGATATACGCCGCCGTGAAGCACTGCGCCGACTTCGCGCGCACCGGGGCTTGACTTGCACCCGCCCTTCATGTAAAATACATAGAAAATCCGCTGACGCGCCGAATGCGTGTCCTTTACAGAAGAGGAATATTATGACAGACGAGAACATAAACGCGCTTCCCGAGGAAGAAACCGGGGAGCTTTATTACCACGACCACGGCGACGGTCACATCCACGCCCATACTCACGCCCATGAGCATGAACACGCCCATACCCATACGCAGACGAAGGCCGTCGTGAACCGCCTCGCCCGCGCCATCGGGCACCTTGAGTCCGTGAAGCGCATGGTTGAGGAGGGCCGGGACTGCACCGAAGTGCTCATTCAGCTTGCGGCGGTGCGCTCCGCGCTCAATAATACGGCCAAGATAATCCTGAAAGACCATATCGAGCACTGCATCAGCGACGCCGACCACGGCGACGGCGACAGTCTCCAGCACCTGAACGACGCCATCGACAAGTTCATATAATCACATTAGAAGATACGAAAAGGGCTGTGAAGAAAATTCTTCACAGCCCTAATTTTATATATTTGACCCCGCGTTATAGCCCTCGCGTCTGGCGTCGTATATTTTCCTGACCTGCGCGCAGTCGCCGATCTTCCAGAAGTCGTAAGCGAGCCCGCGGAACTGCTCCGCCTCGTCATCCATCGGCAGGTATCCGCCCGCCCAGATGACCGTATCGGCCTTCAGCTCCTGCTCGCCGTCCGGCGTGCGGATTGTAACTCCGCTCTCCGTAACCGCCACGCAGTCCGCCTCGTTGAGTATCGTCACCGGGACCTTTTCCAGCTCCATCAGCAGCCCCTCGCGGTAGAGATAAGCCGCGCCCAGGCAGACCTCTTTCTTCCTGCTGACAAGCTGCACCGTCCGTCCCATCATCCCGAGCTGCAGCGCAATCTCGCAGCCCACCAGTCCGCCGCCTATGACCGCGGCAGTCTGCCCGACGGACTCGATATCCCGCAGCGCGTCGACGGCCATAATCGCCCGCTCGCCCCCGGGGACATCCGGGCGTTTGGCTCTCGCGCCGAGCGCCGCGACTATCACGTCCGGCTTCAGCTCCTCGACAAGCTCCTGCGTTGCCTCGGTGCCGAGCCGAAGCACCGCTCCGCTGCGCTCCAGCCGCCGTATCATCACCTGCATCAGCTGGTCGACCTTCTGCTTAAACGGCACGTACTTCGCATTGCGCATCGCGCCGCCGAGCTCCTGCGCCTTCTCGCACAGCACGACGCTGTGTCCGCGCTCTGCAAGCTCCGCCGCCGCTTCCATACCGGCAGGGCCGCCGCCGATAACCAGAACCTTTTTCGGCTCGTCAGTCTTCCTGACCTGGCTTGCCGGAATTTCTTTATATGCCGTGGGGTTTGCCGGGCAGCGCCGAATCCGCGAGCAGTGCCGCACATACGGCACGAACGACTCGCTTATGCACGCCATGCAGCGCAGGCACGGGTACACGAGATCCTCTCTCCCGGCCTTGAGCTTGTTCGGCAGCTCCGGATCCGCGAGCAGCGGCCGCGCCAGCGCGACGATGTCCGCCCGCCCGTCGGCGATGATGCTCTCCATCAGATCCGGATCGCCGAGCGCGCCGACCGTGACCACCGGCGTGTGCTTCATTTCCTTCTTGATTGCCTCCGCGAGATACACGTTGCATCCCTGCGGCAGGAACCCGTTGGGAATCATGTGCTGGTTTGTCGACGGCACATGGAACGTGCCGGATGTCACGTGTATGAGGTCGACCTTGCCGTCCAAGAGCTTTGCAAACTCTATCTGATCCTCAAGCGTCAGCCCGCCCTCGACAATCTCCGTGCCGCTCATGCGCACCTCGATTGGGAAGTCGTCGCCGCACTTCTTGCGTATGTTCGCGATGACCTCCATCGTGATCCGCGCGCGGTTCTCGAGGCAGCCGCCGTACTTATCCGTCCTGCGGTTGTTGAGCGGCGAGAGGAACTGATGCAGCAGCCACCCGTGCCCTGCGTGGATCATCACAATATCCACCCCGCCGAGCTTCGCCATCTCCGCCGCGTCGCCGAAGCGCTCGACGATATAGTCAATGGTCTCCTGGTCAAGCTCGCTGTAATCCTTGCCGAGATGCCCGGGGCCCGCGCTCGGTCCCCAGATAGGCCCGTCGTAGTATTCGGGGTTTGCGCGCGTGCCCGGATGTATCAGCTCGACCGCCGCGAAGGCGTTGTGCTTCTTTATTGCGTCCGTAGCCGCATGGAGATACGGCAGCACCTCCGGGTCGTCCAGTGCGATGCACAGCTTGTGCGAAATGCCGGTCTTCATGTCGATGCGGCACTCACCCATATGAACGATTGCCGCTCCGCCTTTGGCCTTTCCCTCGAAGATTGCGATATTCTCCGCCGTCGGATACCCGCTTATCGGCAGGTTCGAAATATTGACCGGCGCGGCCTCGATGCGGTTCTTGAGCGTCAGCCGCCCGACCTTAATGGGGCTGAACAGATGCGGATACTTGTACTCCATGCGAGTTTCCCCTCCTGCCATGCGCTTACTTTGCCGCGGCGTTCTTGGGCTGCGTCAGCAGGCTCACGACTATGTACGCGATCAGCGCCGGGATAAGCGACGTAAAGGAAATATACGGAATATCGACGCCGCACTTGTTCAGGATAATCATCGCCATGCCGCACAGTGCGCTGGCGACAGCGCCTTCCTTGGTGCCCTTCTTCCAGAAGATACCGCCGAGCACCATGACGAGCGCGCCCGCGTTCATGATCGAGTACGTCGACGACAGCAGCTTGAGTATGCTCGAAGAGCTGATCGCCAGCACCAGCGCGATCACGCCGGACACCAGCGTAACAATTGCCGACAGGCGGCCGAGCTTTCTCTCGTCAGCCTTGGGGTTGAGCGTCTTGTAGTAGATGTCGTTGACCGCGTTCGCCGTGACATTGAGCAGGCCTATATCCATCGTGGACATAACCGCCGACAGCACCGCCGCGATCATCAGGCCCGCGACGACAGGCGGCATATCCTGCAGCACGACCGTGAACAGTATCGAAGCCGTCGACGCATCCGGGAAGAGCGCCGCGCCGTACATACCTATAACAACCGGCATAATAACAAACGGGATCAGAGCCACCGCCGCGATTATCGGCGCCCAGAACGCGACCTTCTCATTCTTGCAGGAGGCCGTGCGCTGGTATGCAGCACCGGAGATAAGCCCGTTGAGTGCGCCCGGGACCAGCAGCATCACCAGCTCCTCGCCGCTGAACGGAACCATCTCGAAAGAGCTTGCCGGCAGCGCCGCCGAGATCGTGTCAAACCCGCCCTTCAGCGCGATCATAACTATGCAGAAAACCGTGGAGAAGAATATCACCATCGTCTGCACCGAGTCCGTAATCATAACACCCCACATACCGGAGATGGAGCAGTATATAAACACTACCACCGCCATCACCACGCCGCCGAGCGTCGGGTTGAGTCCGAGCGCCTCAAACAGTGCGCAGCCGGCCATGATCTGTGCCGCCATAATTCCGAGCGATGCGCAGATATTAAGCACCGCCATCAGCACTGAAGCGAAGCTGCTCTTGTAGCGGTCGCGGATGAGATCGGGGATCGTGATGTATCCGCGGGAATACAGCAGCCTTGACATTACCAGCGCGAACAGCACGTAGGACAGGCACGCGCCGAGGCCGTACCACATACCGCCGATGCCGTACTCCGCGCCGTACTGCGCCCCGCCGACGACAATGCCGTTTCCGACGTGCGCCCCGATGTAAGAGCAAACCATCACGAACATACCGCCGGACTTGCCCGCCGTGAGGAAGTCCGTCATTGTCTCGCCCTTTTTCTTTCCTGCGAAACCTATTCCCAGCATCGCGGCCATGTAAATGACCAGAATAATTATAATCGCTGCCATTTTTCCTTCTCCTCAATTCCTCTTTAATTTCAAATGACGCTTTATTACATTAGCAATCTAATGACGTAAAGTAGTATAAACGCCCGCCCCCGATTTGTCAACGGTAAAACGCGGAATTTTATAAAAATTTTTTAAGTAAAAAAAGAACCGCATCTCTACGGTTCTTTTTCCTCTGGAGAGTTATTTGATTTTCAGGAAGCCGCCCTTGAACGCATCCGGGAAAATGAACTTCTTTTCGCCGGTGGCAAACTTGACCGTGATGTACTTTCTTGCCTTGTCGAAGGAAGCCGTGCCTTCGCCGAATGATTTATGCATAACGATTGTGCCATTGGTAATAGAGGAGTAATCAATCTCCGGCTCTGCAGGCTTTTCCTCCGCGGGTTTTGCCGTGACCTTATAAGACACCTTTACCTCTTTGTTCGGAGCTGCCGAAGCAGGCGGCTTGATGCCGTACTGTCCGGTGACAAAATTGCTCTTCGGCTTTTCAGGAACGGGCTTGACCTCGGGCTCCGGCTCAGGCAGATCATCCGGCAGCTCCGGTACGGAAATGGCCGGCGCATCCATGGTGCTCTGCTGATTGTAGAAGAGCTTTTCATACTCCTCCTTTTTGAG
>CAZFCH010000006.1:0-32926 GCA_964517445.1 uncultured Oscillospiraceae bacterium
TTTGCTTTACGGTTATCGTGATCGTGTATGTAAGTACATGAAACGTAAACGTAATAGGCATTCTGCTTCACCTCCTTTGCGGAGATATAGCTAACCGCCTGCCGTTGTGCAGCACTCCCGGTGCAAAGGCACAGGGAAAAGAAAAGCAAGGATTGTATTATATTGTAATAGCACTTGCCATAAGGCCTGTCAGGCTCTGCTCCAACTATTGACAATGAGGCCAAAATATCGGGAGCGGAATTAAAGTTGAACTTTTCCGCAATTCGCTTTTTTCAATTTGCCCGAAAAGTTATGAAAAACACCGTTTCAAGTTTTGAAACGGTGTTTTTAGTGGTTGCGGGGGAAGGATTTGAACCAACGACCTCCGGGTTATGAGCCCGACGAGCTACCAGCTGCTCTACCCCGCGATATTTCTTTAGCCTGTATATATTAGCACGCCGGACATGCAAAGTCAATAGCAATGTACGTTTTTGCTCAAATTATTTTGCAGCGCCAGTTTCACAGTAGCCGGCGGCATTTTGCCGCCGGCTATTGATTTTGGTGTATGCAATTCAGAAGAATATACTCAATCGTCGTCACAGCAGAGCGCATAGCAGCGGAAGACGACGAAAACCATGAGCGCTGCAGAGAGCGTCTGAGTGCTGCGATAGAGCATGAACATTCCGGTGAAGCGCTGCACGAGATACTCCGACGCGCCGACGCCGATGAGAGAAACAATGTAACCGGCGAGCAGCGGAGCGGGGCGGCCGGTCCCGCCGCGTTTGACGCCCTTGAAATAATGCAGGAACACGCAGAGAATGCAGACGGCGCAGACGAACATTGTCACGCTTATGAAGCCCACATACTTGTTGAACATTGTGAGAACTGCAAAATGAATGGAAACGGGGTCACTCCTCGTGCTGTCAAGGACAACCTCAATCGCTGCGAAGAGCACCAGCCCGAGACGCGCAACGTTGCCCGTGCGGCTCATGCCGCACAGCATCGGGACATTCCGCCGGTGTACGCACAGCCGCACCAGCACCAGCGACAGCAGCGTGAGCAGCAGGAAGGACACAAAGAATGTCGCGAACTTATACGACACGTTCCCGGCAGAGTCGGTCGAGGCGACGGCAAACGGGAGTCGCTGGAGCAGCGGAACCGTCACTGATATCTTGCTGCGGCAGATGTTGCCGAAGCTCTCCGACAGGCGAAGGATTGCAACGCTCAGAACAACGCCGGGCAGAACGGTGTCAAACAGCGAGCCGATGCGCCCGACAAGACCTGCCCAACGGACTATCGCACCCGCGAGCACCACGCCGAGCACCACGCCGGAGATGCAGTATCCGCCGACAGAGTAATCCGTTATGGCAGCGCCGAAAGAAGCGTACTGCTCCATGTAGCTGTACCAATGGATAAGGCGGCTGAAGAACACGGAAAACAGTATTGCGGGTGGGTAAAAGCAGAGCACCGCCGAGGCACGGCACTTATCGTCCCGGCACAGCGCAAGCCCCATCATGAGCCCGGCGAGGATGCCGAGCGCGATGATAAGCGAGCTCCAATAGATGGTGATGCCGCCGACGGAAATGGCTATTGCGTTCATCAGCCCACCTCCTGTTCGGGTATCGCGGTCGCAAAGTACAGTATATCGCTGACCTCGCGTTCGTTGTCCCAGTCGACATAGTTATAGCGCTCGTTGTTTATGAGCACTTCACTGGTCTGGCCGCCATCAAAGTTATAAGCGTTCTGCACTCCCTTGCCGTAGAATATCTCGGCAAACTGGTTGACTGTCGCTCTCGGCGTGCCGTCCTGAGAATGGTTGACGGTCATTATAAGATAATGCAGCTTATCATACTGGCCGATGCCGGAGCGGGAATACTGCTCGTACATCTCGCCGATGCCGCCGGCGTAGCTGCCGGTGAGCTGCTGGAGCTCACCATCGCGCACAAGTATCGGGCCGAAGGACATACTGAACTGAATGTCGTTGTCCGCAACATACTGCTCAACGTCCTCACGGCTGCCGAGCTCCGAGGCGCTGAGCATGCGGAAGTCGCCGTTTGAGTCGATGAACAGCACATCGCACGAAGTCTCGTAGCGGTACAGCTGCCCCTGATATACACACACGCCGAGGTCGCGGTACTTATAATAGTCGGCGTTCATGGCGATGACGGCGTTCGCGCTTTTCGACAGCTCGGACGCCACGGCTTTTTCATTCGAGCCGAAAGTGTCATTTACGAGCTTGCGGCGAATCTGCGAGCCGTCAGCAAGCTTTACCTCAACGAAAGAGCAGACTCGGTCGTTGATCTTTTCCTTCCAGCAAATCGCGAGTATGGTTTCGTCGCAGTAGCAGCGGATGTCCGAATCCCAGTAGAACTCAACGTTCGGGTCAAAGATGACATCCTGCCCGTCGAGCAGACCGTAAGTGCGCGCCTGCTCTATGACATCCATGACCTTATCTGCCTCTTCGATACTGTAGGTGACAAACCTGCTCTCGTCAGGCTTCGGGGCAGAGGTCGCGGAATAGTCGATAGTGTACTGTTTCTTGATATACGCCAGATCGCCGAGAGCATCGCTTGCGGCATTGTTCATGTAGACATTCAGCTTGCCGACAAGGTCGGACTTTGCGCTGCTCGATGCGGCACTTGCGGCTTCGGAGCCGGGATGGACATTCAGCGACACAAACAGCAGCAGCACGACTGCCAGCAGCAGCGAGAGCGCACCCAGCAGCACCCGCACTGACGGAGAAGCAACGGCTTCCTCATCAATCTCCGGTTCGGGCTCCGGCTCACGCATTACCGGCGCACGGCGCACGGCGGGCTTTGGCGGTCGCTGCGGCTTTTCGGTTTCAGACCTGTACCGGAAAAACTCGGGATCAAATTCTCTTGCGTTCTTTTTCTTCGGCCCTGCCTGTTCTGCTGCGGGTACAGAGGCCACATGACGCACGGGTTCGACAGCGCGCCGTACCAGCTGCGCTTTCCTCGGCGCAGGAACGGAAGCAGGTTCGGGAGTCTTTACAGGCTCCGCGGGTGCTGCGGGCTGCGCCGGCTCGGGCGGCTCGGTATCCTGTACGCCGTTGTCCGACGAAAACTCCGCCAGTATAGAATCAAGGTCAAAGCCGTAATCGGTTTTATCACTCATGGGAAATATCCTCTCGCTTCATTCATGCCGCGCCGCCCATCAGGGCGCTGAGCAGGGCGCTGTCCGCGTTTATGAGCCAGCGTCCGTCCACATAGTCAAGCGTGACCGTCAGCTCCGCTGTTGTGCGGTAGCTGTCCGCGTTTTTCAGGACGTTTGTAATCGCGGTCTTATACGCCTCGTCAGTGACGGCGGGGAGATAATTGTCGTCCTCATCGTATACCTCCTTGCGCGAGCGGGAGCGGACAATCTCTTTCAGCACGCTCTCCGTCTCGGCGGCGGCGTCCTCCTCCATCGCGGGGAGATTCAAATACGTAAAGCTAACTTTTTGCCGTGCGCTGAGCATGTCGACCTCGGCCTGCTCCGAAAGCTCATAAGCATAGCTCTCCCGGAGCGCCGCATACACAAGCTCCCCCGTCTCCGTCGACGGTGAGTTCTCAAAACCCAGACTGCCGTAATTTTCAAGGCAGTCGTAGGCTGTGTCATAGTCCCCGGCACACACGGCGTCAAAGAACTGCCGCACCGTCGCCTGCGGATCTCCGTCCGCCTTGGCGTAGATGGTGCCGTTCTCGCTACCGTAGGCGCAGAGCACCGCGGCAAAGCCCGCCAGCACCAGTGCCAGCACCGCGAGTACCGGCTTAAGGCGCCCCTCGTTATCACGCAGGACGAAGGACGCGGCAGCGACGACTGCAACAATGACTATTATAATAGAAACAACAACAGAGAAGCTCAAGCGCGTGTCTCCTTTGCAAACTATTTCAGGATACTATTTTACCATTATCTCCGACAAGTTCAAGTGCAAAAATCTGACCGGCCCAAAGGTCGGTCAGAAGCAGTCACATTCTTACATTCCCGGTATGCCCTCGAGCTCCTCGAACGGGACGAAGCAGTCCGCATTTATAAGCTCGCGCAGCTTTTCCGGAGACGCGTACATTGCCCCGCAGGTCTCTCCCTCCTGCAGCTTGATATCGCCGAGGTCAAAGTCCTGCTCGAAGATCCAGACGTCGCAGATATAATGGTCGCGGCTGTAGCGCCTGAGACATTTCCCACTTGCCGGATCGAGCGTCAGCCCGGTCTCCTCTCTGACCTCGCGCAGCGCGGCCGTGAGGCTGTCCTCACCCGCGAGCGCGGAGCCGCCGGTGCTTTCCCATCTGCCGCCGAAGCTCTTTTCGGGCGCGCGCCGGGTGAGAAGATACTCGCCGCGGCTGTTTCTCATCCAGCAGTGCATCACAAGATGAAACTCTCCGTCGCCGAGCGGCTCGCCGCGCCGATGCGTCCTGCCGGTTTTCTGCCACTGCGCATCGTACACGTCCCACATCTCATCCGGACTGCAGCCGCGATTGAGCCAGTGATTCACCCACGTGGTCGATTTCTGTAACGCCTCAACGGTTTTCGTCTCGATCAGCACCCGGCAGCCCTGCTCCCCGGCAAGATTCAGGAAGCGCTCCTTGTCAATCTCGCCGTCGCCGAGAGCGAGGTGGACGTTCTTCCCCAGCGCGTCATGCAGATGCATATGGTGCAGCCGCTCCTGCCGCGCAAGGATAAATGTCTGGTCGACATTGCGGTTAAGGTAATCGTGCCCGACGTCAAGCGTCAGACCGAACGCGGGGCTTTCGAGCAGCGTATCAGCCGCGGCGGCGAGGAAGGGCAGACCGAAGCAGTCGCCCCCGTCGGTGTTCTCGACGCAGACCATCACATCGCTGCTGCCTATCGCCTCGGTGACCCTGTCGCGAAACTCGCGCATTTTTCCGAGATAGAAGTTCTGATTCTCGGCATAGATATATGTCCGCCGCTCCGGCAGCGTCACATACACTCCGCGCTGCAGGTGCATGTTCAGCACCGGGATCCCGGCTTTCTTTGCAAGCTCCACGGTTTTGAGCATCGTGTCGAGATACGCCTGCGCAACGCCGGCATTGACGCAGGCCGGGTCAAGGCTCTCGTCAATATGCACTGTGAAGTATATCCCGTACTTCTCCTTCAGCTCGAGCAGCCTGTCCGCGTCCAGGCACTCCGGCTGATACTGCGGAAAGCTCATGTTTATTTCTACAAACCTCAGGCCGAGCCTGCGGCAGAGCGCCGCGCTTTGCTCAAGGTCAGGTATTTCAATAAGGGTAGGCATGCCGAAGTCCGTCATAACCGTCTCCTCCCGTCAACAATCTGTTAATAAAAATTTCATTACAGATTAACAGATATGCGCCGCTTTGTCAATATTTCCGAAAACGTCTCCGGTCGTTTCAAACTGTTTTGTTGCGATTGCTCATTGACAAAAAAGGGCTTGCGAATATAATAGGTAGTACACTACTTATTGCTTTGTGGGGGTGTTTTACGTTGAAAGAAGCGCCGCCGCGGGGAGTCAGGTTCTCGATACTCCACCGGGCGATGAAGAAGCAGATAGATAATTATATGAGCAGCGAGGGGTTGACCGGTGTCCAGCTTTTTGTACTGTGTGAGCTGCACAGGCTGGAAGAAAGCGAGACCCGGGAGATAATCCAGCGCGACCTTGAGAATGTCAGCCATGTCTCCCACCCGACCATGACCGATATCCTCAACCGCCTTGAGAAAAAAGGCTATATAAGCTGCCGCCGCAGCGAGCAGGACAGGCGCTATAAATGTGTCCGCTCCGCCGAGAAGGCACAGGGGCTGAACCGGCGCATGGAAGAGGCGGATGACTTTGCCTTTGAAAGCCTGTGCGAGGGGCTGAGCGAGGAGCAGCGCGCCCAGCTTATTACCGCCACTGATGTAATGGTGAACAATGCACTCAAATATATAGACGGCAGCGCAGAATGCGGTGACGTATCAAAGAAAGGATGCGAATGCGAAAGTGATA
The DNA here is from genome assembly GCA_964517445.1 of uncultured Oscillospiraceae bacterium. Lineage (GTDB taxonomy): Bacteria > Bacillota > Clostridia > Oscillospirales > Oscillospiraceae > Limivicinus. Next base: position 5,939 of record CAZFCH010000006.1, read on the forward strand.
AAGAAGCTTGCGCAGAGTCTGAGGGAATATAAAAAGCCCACGATTCTGACGCTGATATTTATAACGGGCGAAGTGCTTTTCGAAGTTCTGATTCCGTTTTTCACGGCCAATCTCGTAAATGCGATAAAGGCCTTTTCCGCGGCCGGGCAAGAGCTTGCCGGGCTGCACGATGTTGTGAAGCAGGGCCTGCTGCTTGTGGCTATGGCTATGGCCTCGCTCGGCTGCGGCTCCATCGCCGCCGTCACCTGCTCGAAAGCCTCTTCCGGCTTTGCGAAGAACCTGCGGCACGATATGTTCGCGCGCATACAGAGCTTCTCTTTTGAGAATATAGACCGTTTTTCATCGGCCTCGCTCGTGACGCGTATGACCACGGATATAAGCAACGTGCAGATGACCTTTATGATGCTCATCCGCATGGCGGTGCGCTCGCCGCTGATGTTCCTGTTCGCGGTCATCATGGCGTTTATCATGGGCGGCAAGCTTGCGCTGACCTTCGTGATAGTCATACCCGTGCTGGTGTTCGGCCTTGCGATTATCGCAAAGAAAGCCATGCCTGCGTTCCGCGCGGTGTTCAGAAAGTATGACCGGCTCAACGAGTCCATTGAAGAGAACGTACGCGCGATGCGTGTGGTCAAGGGCTTTGCCCGCGAGGACTATGAAAAGGACAAGTTCGGCTATGCCTCCCGCGATATCTGCAAGGATTTCACCCATGCCGAACGCATTGTCGCGCTCAATAACCCGCTCATGCAGCTGTGCATATACTTCAACATGATCTTCATCCTGACCGTCGGCTCGAAGCTCATCATCACCAGCAACGGCACGCTTATAGACGTCGGCCAGATGTCCGCCATGCTGACCTACGGCTTCCAGATTCTCATGTCGCTTATGATGCTTTCATTTGTCTATGTCATGCTGACGATGTCCGTTGAGTCTGCGCGCCGTATCTGCGAGGTGCTCGATGAGACCCCGTCCCTGTCCTCGCCGGAGAACGCGGTCACCGAGATAAAGGACGGATCAATTGATTTTGAAAACGTCTCCTTCAAATACTCCGTCAAGGCGCAGATGTTCGCCCTTGCCGGGATAAACCTGCATATCGACTCCGGCATGACCGTCGGCATCCTCGGCGGCACGGGCTCGAGCAAGTCAACTTTGGTTCAGCTCATCCCGCGTCTGTACGATACGACAGAGGGCACCGTCCGCGTCGGCGGCAGGGACGTGCGCGAGTACGACCTTGACGCGCTGCGCTCATCCGTGGCAGTCGTGTTGCAGAAGAACCTGCTCTTCTCCGGAACTATCAAAGAGAACCTGCGCTGGGGCAACCCCGACGCGACCGACGAAGAGCTCATCGAGGCCTGCAAGCTTGCGCAGGCGGATGAATTTGTCAGCACTTTCCCGGACGGCTACGATTCCCACATCGAGCAGGGCGGCACGAACGTCTCCGGCGGTCAGAAGCAGAGACTGTGCATCGCGCGTGCGCTGCTCAAGAAGCCGAAGATACTCATTCTTGACGACTCCACCAGCGCCGTCGATACCCGCACCGATGCGCTGATACGCGCAGGCTTCCGCGAATACATCCCTGAAACGACCAAGATTATCATTGCCCAGCGCATTGCCTCCGTGCAGGACGCAGACATGATAATCGTCATGGATAACGGACACATTGCCGACATAGGCACCCATGAGGAGCTCATGGAGCGCAGTCCGATATACCGTGAGACCTATGAACAGCAGACGAGCGGAGGTGAGGACGATGAGTAATATGCGCAAAGGCAGACCTCAGGGCAGCGCAATGGGCGCGGCCGACCCCAAGGCTCTCGGCAGAGCGACAAAGAAACTGTTCGAGTATTACCCCGTATTGGCACCGCTCACGGTGTTCTGCATTCTTTTCTCCGCAGTTGTCTCCTCGATTCCGTCTCTGTTCGTGCAGAACGTGCTGGCAGTAATCGAAGAGTGGTATGTCAGCGGAGACTGGGCGTCTGCCAAGGCTGAGATTATCCCGTATATCACGCTGCTTGCGGCGCTGTATGTGCTCTCTCTGATAGCTATGACGGCTTATACCCAGCTCATGGCATACATGACCCAGGGCTATCTTGATAAACTCCGCCGCGAAATGTTCGACGGCATGCAGGATCTGCCAATCAGCTATTTTGACACCCATAAGCACGGCGATATCATGAGCCACTATACGAACGATATCGACACCATGCGTATGCTCATCAGCCAGTCGCTGCCGACCCTTATCCAGTCCACCGCGATAGTGCTGGTCGTGTTCGCAATCATGCTGTACTTCAGCTTATGGATGACGCTCGTTCTGGTCGCCGGTGTGGTGCTTATGTTTCTTGTCACCAAGCGCTTCGGCGGCGGCTCGGCGCGCTACTTCGTAAAGCAGCAGCGTTCCGTTGCCGATACCGAGGGCTTCGTGCAGGAGATGATGAACGGCCAGAAGGTCATCAAGGTCTTCTGCCATGAGGAGCAGAGCATTGAGGACTTCGACCGCATAAACGACAAACTCTGCGACGACAGCTTTAAGGCAAACACCTACGCCGGCATCCTCGGTCCGATTATAGGCAACATCGGCAATATCCTTTATGTTGTGCTCGCGCTGGTCGGCGGCGTGCTGCTGCTGACGGGCGTACCGAATGTCAGCATTTCCGGTAAGGCGTTCAGCATCAGCATCCTTGTTCCGTTCCTTAATATGGCAAAGCAGTTCACCGGCAATGTCAGCACCCTCTCCCAGCAGATAAACTCCATCGTCATGGCAGGTGCCGGCGCGGGGCGCGTCTTTGCCCTGATGGATCAGAAACCCGAGCAGGATAATGGCTATGTCACTCTCGTGAACGTCATCGAGAACGCCGACGGCAGCCTGACCGAGACGACGGAGCGCACCGGCAAATGGGCTTGGAAGCATCCTCACGGCGACGGCACTCTGACCTATACCCCCCTGCGCGGCGATGTGCGCTTGGTCAATGTTGACTTTGCCTACGTTGAAGGCAAGGATGTCCTGCATGATGTCAGTGTCTACGCCGAGCCCGGCCAGAAGGTCGCATTCGTCGGCGCGACCGGCGCCGGCAAGACCACGATAACGAACCTCATTAACCGTTTCTATGACATTGCCGACGGCAAGATACGCTATGACGGCATAAACGTCAACAAGATAAAGAAAGCCGACCTGCGCCGCTCCCTCGGCCTTGTCCTTCAGGACACGAACCTCTTCACCGGCACCGTCATGGACAACATCCGCTACGGCCGTCTCGACGCGACGGATGAAGAGTGCCGCGCGGCAGCAGTCCTCGCCGGCGCTGACGACTTCATCAGCCGTCTGCCCGACGGTTATGACTCCATGCTCACCAACAACGGCGCAAATCTCTCCCAGGGCCAGCGCCAGCTTATCGCCATCGCGCGCGCCGCAGTCGCCGATCCCCCTGTCATGATTCTCGACGAAGCCACAAGCTCCATCGATACCTGCACCGAGGCCATCGTCCAGCGCGGTATGGATAAGCTCATGGAAGGCAGAACGGTGTTCGTCATCGCCCACCGTCTCTCCACCGTCCGCAATTCGGATGTTATCATGGTGCTTGACCACGGCCGCATCATCGAGCGCGGCAGCCATGAAAAGCTGCTCGAGGAAAAGGGTACCTACTATCAGCTCTATACCGGCGCGTTCGAACTCGAATAAGCAGAAAAATTCCCGGAACGTTCAGTTCCGGGAATTTTTTGCCTTATAGCCCTTACTTCAGCTTTTCTGCCTTGTCGATGATGAACTGACGCAGCCATTCGCCGGCTTCTTCGTTCTTCAGCGCGAAGTCGATTATCGACTCCAGATAGCCCTTGAGGTTGCCGGTGTCGTAACGCTTGCCCTCGAAGTCCACGGCGCACATCGGCTCGATGTGGCACAGCTGCTTCATGCCGTCGGTGAGCTGTATCTCGTTGTTGCGGCCGGGAGCGGTGTTTGCAAGGATATCGAAGATTGCCGGGGTCAGAACGTAGCGCCCCATGATGGCGTAGTTTGAAAGGCGCTCATCCATGGTCGGTTTCTCGTTCATGTCGCCTATGCGGTATACGCGCTCGGAAAGCTTTTCCTCGAGCTTCACGGAGGAGTATTTGCATATCTCCTCGCCGGGGAATTCCCTGATGGCGATGGCGCTGCACTGGTTTTCCTCGGCAGCGTTGACAAGCTGCTTGAGTACCGGCGTGTCGCTGAGCATTATATCGTCGCCCAGCAGTATGCCGAAGGGCTCGTTGCCGACGAAGCTCTTTGCACGCCATATCGCGTGGCCCAGACCCTTCGTCTCCTTCTGACGCAGGAAGTACACGTCCGCCATGTCTGCGACCTCGCGCACCGTGCGGGCTTCCTTCTCCTTGCCGTCTGCCAGCAGACGCGCCTCAAGATCGGGGGCATAGTCAAAATAGTCCTCGATCGGGGATTTGCCGCGGTTCGTGATGATGAGTATTTCCTCAACGCCCGCCGCGACCGCTTCCTCTACGATGTACTGGAGGACGGGCTTGTCCACCAGCGGCAGCATCTCCTTGGGGATGCTCTTGGTGTTCGGCAGCAGTCTCGTCCCGAGACCGGCCGCCGGGATTATCGCTTTCCTTACCTTCATGTCCTTACCTCCTCAATGTGATATATCAGTCCTTGAATTTCTCTATAAAATCACGGAAAAATTTCTTTTCCGGAAGATACCTCATCAGCGGCAGACCAATCAGATACATCACCGCGGCCTCGCCTAAGAAGATGTACAGCGCGTTGAGCGCGAACACCTCCGGGTGCGCAAACACGTTCTGACCGTTATACGCCTCAGTTATCACCGCCCCGATGACTATCGCGTTTATCACGACATTTGCGCTGCACGCTAAAAATTTGCTGAGCATGGTGTGCTTTCCCTGCCCGAGCTTTGCCGCAGTGAGCACCGCCGCAAGCGTCGCAAGCGACCCGAATATGATGTCAAAGATGTTGCCCGTCATGACGTTTGCTATCGCGCAGCCGGCAAACAGCCCCCACGCCGTGCACGGCAGGAAGTACGGCAGTATGCACAGCGCCTCGGACAGGCGCACCTGTATTGCGCCGTAGCTTATCGGGGCAAGCAGCATCGTGAGCGCCGCGTATGCCGCACCGACAACGGCGGCAGCGGTAATCGAGCGCGCGGTGTTATTCAGTTTCATCTGCCTTTTCCTCCCGGCCTTCCGCCATTTCGCGTGCGACCTCCTCGCGGTGCCTGAGCGAAAACTCACAGCCGCAGTAGAGCTGACGGTAAACGTTGTACTTCTCGCACAGCTCTATGGAGCGGTTCTCCCCGTCACGCTTTTTGAAGTCCGACGGCAGCCAGCTCACGCCGACCAGGCGCCCCACCTCTTCGCCGATTGTGTTTATTCTTACCGCGTCCTTGTGGCGCGAGAGCGTCAGCGTCGAGCAGAAGTAGTCAAAGCCGTAGTGTTTGGCAAGTCTCCCCGCTTCGAGCAGGCGCACACGGAAGCACTCGGTGCAGCGCTTGCCGCCCTCGGGCTCGTTCTCCAGGCCCTTTATGCGCGCGTAGTAATCCTCGCTTTTTCTCGGCTCGGCCAGGACGCTTACCTTATCTGCAAGGCCCATGTCCTCAATGAGCTTTACCTGAGTTTCGAAGCGGCGGTCAAACTCCTGCTGGGGGTAGATGTTCGGGTTATACCACAGCAGCGTCACGTCAAAATACTGCGTCAGATATTCAAGCACGGAGCTTGAGCACGGTCCGCAGCAGCTGTGGAGCAAAACACGCGGCATTTTTTTACCGCGCTTCTGGATGATTTTGTCCAGTTCTTTTTGGTAATTTCTGTTCATGTCCAGATAATAACACAGATATCCGGAAAAAGCTACTGTTTAATAAAACAGGCATATCTCCGGCGCACGGTCATAATTGCTTCGTGTTTTTGATGTTTTATTTGCGCTGAAAAATTAAACGGAAAGAGGAAAACCGTCGCAGAACGGTTTTCCTCTTTTTTAGGCTGTTCAGGTCGTTTTGAAGCGTTTATACGGCTGTAATTTTATGAATCGTATATTTTGAATTTTGCCACGGCAAGGACATCACATGCTCTCCGGAGCGGAAACTCCGATAAGCGCAAGCGCGTTCTTAAGAGTAATCATCGCTGCCTTGATAAGTCCGATGCGCTCATTGGTCAGCTCGGGATCGTCCGGGTTGTTGACCTTGGTGGAGTTATAGTAGCTGTGGAAAACCTTGACGAGCGTAATGATATACTCGGTCATCTTGTTCGGCTTACGGCTGAGGGCATCCGCGGCAACCTCTTTCGGGAACTCGCTTATGAGCTTGAGCAGCTGAAGCTCCTTCTCATCGGTCAGGCGCTCATAGGCGCTGACGCTCTTGAACTCGGGGATCTGCGGATTCCTGAGGATGGAGCACATACGGGAGTAAGCGTACTGTGCGTAATAGACGGGGTTGTTGTTGTCCTTTGAGCGGGCAAGCTTGAGGTCAAGATCCATGTGCGTTGCCACGTCCTTGGAGACGAAGAACCAGCGCGCGGCATCCACACCGATATCATCGCACAGCTCGCGCAGGGTAATTGCGTTGCCGGTGCGCTTGGACATCTTGACTTCCTTGCCGTCTTCGACCATACGCACCATCTGTATCAGGTCGACTTCCAGCGTCCCCTTCGGGTAGCCGAGCGCGGTCAGCGCGTTCTGCATGCGGATAACATAGGAGTGATGATCTGCGCCCCAGAGGTCTACGAGCAGCGGATAGCCGCGCTCAATCTTATAGACGTGGTTTGCGATATCGGGCGTCAGGTAGGCAAAAGTCCCGTCGCTCTTGCGCAGGACGCGATCCTTTTCATCGCCGTAGTCGGTGCTCTTGAACCAGAGCGCGCCGTCCTTCTCATAGGTCAGGCCCATATCTGCCATGCGGTCGAGGCAGGCGTTGATGCGCTTGCAGTTGTTCTCATAGAAGAAAGTCTCGTGCATCCAGCTCTGCATGGTGACGCGATAGGTCTTGAGGTCGCGGTCGATCTTCTCGAGCTCCTTCTTCTTGCCGTAGTCCATGAAGTGCGCAAGGCGCTCCTTGGGATCGGCAGCAAGCCACTTGTCGCCCTCTTCAGTAGCGAGCTGGGCAGCAATTTCTTTTATATCGTCGGCGTGGTAGCCGTCCTCGGGCAGAGGATATTCCTTGCCGAAATACTCAAAGTAGCGCGCGGTGAGGGATTCACCGAGCTTGACTATCTGGTTGCCGGCGTCGTTGACATAGAACTCGCGCAGCACGTCCCAGCCGCTGGCTTCCATCAGGCGGCAGATGCAGTCGCCCCAGGCGGCGTTGCGGGCATGGCCGCAGTGCAGATCGCCGGTCGGGTTCGCGGAGACCCATTCGAGCAGCAGACGCTTGCCCTTGCCGGAATCGTTCTTGCCATAATCATCACCGGCGGCAATAACGTCGTTGATAACAGCAGTGAGGGCACTCGGCTTGAGCTTGAAGTTGATAAAGCCGGGGCGGGCAATAGTTATCGATTCACACTCCGGGAGAAGCTCGGCAAGCTTTGCGGTAAGCGGCTCTGCGATTTCCATCGGGTTGCGTCGGAGAGTGCGCGAAAGCTTCATGGCAATGCTGGTGGAATAATCACCCAGCTTGGTGTCCTGAGGCGTCTCGACGATGAGCTGGCCTTCAGCCGGTTCCAGATCATAGACCTCTTTTACGGCCTTCTTCGCAGCGTCATAAATTTTGCTTCCAAAGTCGTTCATGCAAAAAACTCTCCTTATCTTTCAGTAAAGACATATAATCTCGGCGGACATACGTTTTAATACTATACCATAAATTCCCCTTTATGCAAGCCTTTTATACCGCAAATTTGCCGCGTGGACTCATTTGCCCGGCGATGCCGATTCTCTCATAAAAATCGAGCGTACCGTTTTCGCGGTACGCTCTTCCTATATAAATAAATATATTCTCTTATCAGCCGCCAAGGTAGGCCTTGCGCACCTCGTCGCTCTCGGCGAGTTCCTTGCCGGTGCCGCTGAGGGTAATCTTGCCCGTTTCGAGCACGTATGCGCGGTCGGCGACAGAGAGCGCCATCTGTGCGTTCTGCTCGACAAGCAGGATGGTCGTCCCGTTCTTGTGGAGCTGCCGGATAATATCGAAAATCTGTTCGACGAGTATCGGCGCAAGCCCCATGGACGGCTCGTCCAGCATCAGCAGCTTCGGGTGGCTCATAAGCGCCCTGCCCATTGCGAGCATCTGCTGCTCACCGCCGGAGAGAGTACCGGCTATCTGCTTTTTTCTCTCGCGCAGACGCGGGAACTGCTCATAGACGGACTCAATATCTGCATCGATGCCGGCGTTTTTCTGCGTGAAAGCACCCATTTCGAGGTTCTCTTCGACGCTCATCTGAAGGAAGATGCGCCGCCCCTCGGGGACCTGCGCGAGCCCTTTGTACACAAGCTTGTGCGCCGGGACATGGCTGATATTCTCGCCGTTAAACTCGATGCTGCCGGTGCGGGAACGCAGAAGTCCGGAGACAGTCTGAAGCGTCGTGGACTTGCCCGCGCCGTTTGCGCCGATAAGCGTGACAATCTCGCCTTCGTTGACCTCAAAGGAAATGCCTTTTATTGCGTGGATTGCGCCGTAGTATACATTTATATTATCTACTTTAAGAATAGTGCCCATGCGCTCAGGCCTCCTTCTTCTTGCCGAGGTATGCTTCGATAACGACGGGATTCGCCTGAATGTCTGCGGGTGTGCCCTTGGCGATGACCTTGCCGAAGTTCACAACGCAGATGCCCTCGCAGATGCCCATGACGAGGTTCATGTCGTGCTCGATGAGCATGATAGCAATCTGGAACATATCACGAATCTTGATGATGTTCTCCATCAGTTCCGCGGTCTCGGAGGGGTTCATACCGGCGGCCGGCTCGTCGAGCAGCAGCAGACTCGGGTTTGTGCCGAGGGCGCGGACAATTTCGAGACGGCGCTGTGCGCCGTAGGGCAGGGAACCGGCCTTGGCATCTGCGAGATCCTGCATGTCGAAGATGCTCAGCAGTTCCATTGCGCGCTCGTGTGCGATGCGCTCCTGCTTCCAGTAGGACGGCAGGCGCAGGATGCCGGAGAACATACCGTAATTTATCTGGTTGTGCATGCCGAGCTTGACGTTATCCTCAACGCTGAGGTTGTCAAACAGGCGGATGTTCTGGAACGTGCGCGCAACGCCGAGCTTGTTTACCTGCGCGGTGTTCATGCTGTGGGTGTCAATGCCGTCGACCATGATGGTGCCGCGCGTCGGCTGATAGACCTTTGTGAGGAGGTTGAAAATTGTGGTCTTGCCTGCGCCGTTCGGGCCGATGAGCCCGGCAATTTCGGTGCGGCCGATGGTTAGGTTGAAGTCGTCGACTGCTGTCAGGCCGCCAAAGTCAATGCCAAGGTGGCTCACTTCGAGGACGGGGGTCTTGTCGAGGTCGCGCTGCGGGATGAAAGCATTCGTCGGCAGCGGGACGAGCGGGCTTTTATATTTCGTCTCGATGTTGGCTTCTGGGTAGGCCGGAGCGAACATCGCAAGCGGGCTTTTTAATTTCAGAGCGAGATCAGGCATGTTCCTTTTCTCCTTTCTTGCCGAAGGGCACAAGCTTTGAAAGCAGTGCCTTCATCTTGGGGCTGTTTGTCGCCAGCATGACGACTATCAGGACTATTGCATAGATGAGCATACGGTAATCGGCAAAGCCACGCAGTGCCTCGGGCAGCACCGTCAGCACCGCTGCCGCGATGATAGAGCCCCACATATTGCCGAGCCCGCCGAGAACGACGAACACGAGAATGAGGATAGATGTGTTGAAATCGAACTTTGAGGAGACGAGGTTCGAAAAGTTCAAACCGTAGAGCGCACCCGCGCCGCCCGCAAGAGCAGCACTAGTCACAAAGGCCATGAGCTTGTACTTCGTGACGTTTATGCCGACGGACTCGGCGGCAATGCGGTTATCGCGCAGCGCCATGATCGCGCGGCCAGAGCGGCTGCGCACGAGGTTAAGCACAACGACGAGCGTGACCATAATAAGGATGAAGCCCGCGGTGAAGCTCGCGATAGTGTCCGTGCCGGTCGCGCCCTGCGCGCCTTTGATGAGCACCTTACCCGTCTCGGTGAGACCGAGGTCGGCAACAGATTTTGCGCCGGTGGCATTGAAGATGATGTGCAGGCCGTTTTCATCATGACCTATGATGAGGCAGTTTATGAGCTCCTTGATTATCTCGCCGAAAGCCAGAGTCACGATGGCCAGATAGTCGCCGTGCAGACGCAGCACCGGGATACCGACGAGCGTTCCCGCGATACCCGCGAATATCGCGCCCATCACGATTGCAAGTGCGAGGCGCACACCGTCGGAGGGGATTGCGCTCTGCAGACTCATCGCGGTAACGACACCGGTGAACGCGCCGACGCTCATAAATCCGGCGTGCCCCAGACTCAGTTCGCCGAGAATGCCGACGGTGAGGTTCAGGGAGACGGCCATGACAATGTAGCAGCAAATGGGGACGAGCTGACCTTTAATTGAGCGGGAGAGCATGCCGCCGTTCATCAGAACGTTGAGGACGATGAAGGCAATCACGACGCCGATATACGTCGCAAAATCTGTAATCTTTGTCTTGTTGAGAGTCTTTTTCATCTTGGCACCTCAGACTTTCTCCGGCACATACTTGCCGAGCAGACCGGCCGGACGCACCAACAGCGTCACGATAAGCACCGCAAAGACGATGGAGTTTGCAAGCTGCGTGGAGATATATGCCTTGGCCAGAGACTCAATTATGCCGAGCAGCAGACCGCCGAGGAATGCGCCGGGAATCGAGCCGATGCCGCCGAACACCGCCGCGGTGAAGGCCTTGATGCCGGGCATGGAGCCGGTAGTCGGCATGAGGGAGGTGTAGGACGAGCAGAGGAGCACGCCCGCGATAGCCGCGAGAGCCGAGCCGATGGCGAAGGTGAGGGAAATGGTGCTGTTGACATTGATGCCCATGAGCTGTGCTGCGGCTTTATCTTCGGACACGGCGCGCATCGCCTTGCCCATCTTGGTCTTCCCGGTGAAGAAAGTCAGCGCTGCCATGATGACAAGGCACATCACGACTGTCAGAAGCGCAATGTAGGAGATCGTGAGCTTCCCGTCAAAGAGCTTGAAAGCACCCTCGACTATGGGACTGTATGCCTTGGGGTTCGCGCCCCAGATAAGCAGGGCGGAGTTCTGCAGAAAATAGCTCACGCCGATGGCGGTGATGAGCACCGCGAGCGACGGAGCCGCACGCAGCGGCTTATACGCCAGCCCCTCTATGATAACGCCAAGCACCGTACACACGACCATTGCGGCGAGCACCGCTGCCCATGCGGGAAGCCCCCATGAGCTGACCGCCATCAGCGACACATAGCCGCCGACCATTATGACGTCGCCGTGAGCGAAGTTCAGCATCTTGGCGATGCCGTAAACCATGGTATAGCCCAGCGCAATTATCGCGTACACGCTGCCGAGGCTGATACCGCTGATGAGATATGACAGAAATTCCATAACGTACCTCTTCTGTTTCGAATATCCGATATACTCCGGGCAAAACCCGACGGAGCAGGCTTGCGGGGAAAAGGAAGAATAATATCGCCGACTGATATCAGGCCGTATTATTCCGACATGGTGCAAAGTTTCTTCTACGTACGCAGCTGCGACATTTGCACAGCCGGCAGAGACCATACCGCCTCTGCAACTGCCGCAGAGTGATAAGATGCCTGTCGGCAGTCGGGGGAATGTTCCCCCGACTGCCTTTTTGTTGAGCTGTGGTTAAATATCCCGCTGAGCTTATGCTGCGGGGCTTGCCTCGGGTTCAGCAGTTTCTTCGGTCTCTGCGGCTGCCTCAGCATCGGCAGGTGCTTCGGTCTCCTCGGCGGGAGCTTCCTCAGCTGCAGCAAGATCTGCGGAGACATAGGTGCCATCCTTGATGATGACGGCGGCGGGCAGCTTGCTGACCTCGCCCTCGGCGTTCCAGGTCATGCCCTTACCGGTCAGGCCGTCGAATGTCAGGCTCTGGAATGCGGAAACGAGTGCATCGCAGATCTCCTCGGCGCTCATGTCGGGAGTGCAGCCGGCAGCTTCGAGCGCTGCCTTCAGCGCGTAGATAACGTCGTACTCATCAGCTGCAAACTGGTTGGGGACTTCTCCGAACTCTTCGGTGTACTTTGCTACGAAGCTCTGGGTCTGCTCATCCTGCGCGTCTGCGGAGAACGGAGTCAGAACCATGACACCCTCTGCGAGAGAGGTGTCAAAACCGTCGAGGTTGAGGATACCGTCCATACCGTCAACGCCGAAGAAGGTCGGCGCATAGCCCATGGCGTTTGCCTGAGAGAAGATGACAGATGCGGGCTGGTAGTAGATGGGCAGGAAGACGAGGTCTGCGCCGGCAGCCTGAGCTGCGTTGAGCTGAACAGAGAAGTCGGTCATGGTGTCCTTGGTGAAGGTGCCTTCGTAGACGATTTCAAGACCGTTCTCATCTGCGGTGGAAACGAACTTGTCGCGGATGCCCTGAGAGTAAGCGTCATCGTTGCGGTAGATAATGGCAATCTTGCTTTCCGGCATGTTGGCTGCGATGTAGGTTGCGGAGCCTGAGCCCTGGTTGGGGTCGGTGAAGCAGAGCTGGAAGACGTTGTCCTTGCCCGCGGTGACGTCAGCGGAGGAAGCGGACGGGGTCATCATGAACACGCGCTCTTCATTGCACTTGGTAGAAACGGAGATGGCGGAGCCGGTGGTGGTGGGGCCGGCCATGACCTGCATGCCCCAGTCCATGAGGTTGTTGTAGGCGTTGACTGCAATCTCGCTGTCGGCCTGGTCGTCCTCGAATTTCCACTCGATCTGGTAGCCGTTGATGCCGCCGTTGGCGTTGATCTCATCGACTGCGATCTGGCCGCCGTTCTTGACTGCGGTGCCGTAGATAGCCGCGTCGCCGGTCAGAGGGCCGCTGCCGCCGATCTTGAAGGTGTTGCTGCCGGAGGCTTCCGAGGAAGCATCAGCTGCGGTGGAACTGCCGGTGTTGCTGCTGCCGCAGCCTGCGAACAGGCACATACACATTGCTGCGACTAAAACAAGAGCCATAAACTTTTTCATCTTTTTTGTTCTCCTTACAGGAATTTATTTATACAAAAAATCAGCCCCGACCAATTTGGTCGGGGCTGATTTGAAGTATACAGTAAAAATCAAATCATTGCACCGCTGCCAAAACCGGTCGCCTACTATCTGTGCCGCTAAGTATGCTAATAATTATGCATATGGATACGGTAATAACTCGTACGGCGGCAACAAAAATGGACACTGCGTTAACAGTGTCCATAGTAAGCAGGAGGGCGGTATTGGTGCAGTCGGCGGACTGCTGACGAGAAGAGCATGCAGCAGCGGACTCATCTGCGCGTGCGCATGAGCCGTTAGTGTTGAAGCTGTTTTCGAAGCGTTCAAACATCTGCTGTATCTCCTTTCGCTTGATGGGCGTACTTTATCATCTGAAGCCGCAGCTGTCAAGTGCCTTTTATATATTTTCCACATTCCGACAAAATCGCCAAAATTGCGAGGGACTTTTTCTGCGCAATGCACAACATCAGAACATCATAGCGGGGGCAATGTTCTTATTCCCTTGCGAATCGAACCTGTGTCGATTTGGGCAATGGGTATAAGAAAGGACGGGGACTTGCGGTATCCCCGTCCAAACATGACAGGCTTTCCGTGCCCGCTGCGAGGATGTGCATTCGCAGCCGTGCCGGGGCCTATCAGATACCGCACAGCGCCGCGCTCCGGTCGCCCTGTGGTACATATGTCATTGTATATCAAAAACTCCGGCTTGCATAGGGCTGGTTGAAAAAACACAAAAATTTTGAAGGATTGCACAAAACGGCAGAAGAATTTCTGTTAAAATCAGAAAAAATCCCGGAGGCTGTAGAGCCTCCGGAACTCTTCGAACACATTGATTTGATTAATCGACGCAGTAGACCGTAAGAGTCTTCTCAACGCCAAGGCAGCTTGCCGTAAGCTGGACACCGCCGGCGACACTTCCGAGACATTCAACCGTGCAGTTGAGGTCATCCGTTGAGGTGACAGTGAGGTAATCGGTGTTGGAGCTGGTCCATTCGACCTTGACGCCCTGAATCGTGAGCGGCAGAACCTGCGCGGTCAGGTCGACCGTGTCGCCGACGTGCATCGTGAAGTCCGTCGTCTTCTCATCGGTGTAGAAGTAGATCTTGATGCTCTCGACGGTCGGAGTCGGGGTCGGCTCAGCAGTGGGTGCAGCTTCAATGATGGGGACGTAATCCGTAACAACAGGGGGAGTGATCGTCGTGGACTTGCTGCTCGAATCGCTGCCGTCAAGGCTGGTGCTGACCATAACGATGACAGCCAGAATAACCGCAACGACCAGAATCAAGCCGAATATCATCTGCCATTTTGTGTTCGTTTCAGCACGCTCATAGGAAGCGGTACCCTTGACCGTTCCCGGCGTGGTGCTGGGTGCGCGCCCGCTCTGTGCGACCCTACGGGTACCGCAGTTGGGGCAGCGGCTGCGCATGGAAGAAAATGTCGCACCGCAGCGGCGGCATTTTACTTCAGGAATCATGCTCATACAGGTTCCTCCGTTCTATTTTCAATAGAAATGGATACTAAACTACTAATAGATAATACATCTAAATTGCATTTTAGTCAAGGGTTGTCGTGTTCAAGGGGCTGTTTTTGCGCTTTTTTAAGGCACTTATTCCCCACTTTTGCCCCAATTTTCTCACCGGACACAGCAACATCCGGGGTTCCGATGGCAAATTCGCGGTTTCTGTCATAAAATGCAGACACTGTGCTTTTTGCGCTCACTTGACAGAAACTGCAGAAATGCTATAATTTTTATTAATCTTATCACTATACATGATCTTTTACCGGAATTGGACGGGAGGAATATTCATGCCCAAAAGCATCACCCGCATCGTTCTCACCGGCGGCCCCGCCGCGGGTAAAACCACGCTCATCAGCCGTATCCTAAAGGAGTTCAGGCAGGAGGACGGCTGGAAAGTCATCACCATACCCGAGACAGCGACGGAGCTTATTTCCGGCTTCGGAATCCGCCCGTTCGGCAACTGCGTCAGCATGGAGGATTTCCAGTATTTCGTCATTGCGGATCAGCTGCACAAGGAGCGTCTCGCACTCAAGGGCGCAGAGATGGTTCCGGAGGATAAGGTTCTTATCATCTATGATCGCGCCGTGCTTGACGATAAGGCGTATATATCCGACGCGCAGTTTGCAAAGACTCTCGCCCATTTCGGCAAGACCGAGCAGGAGGTGCTCTCCGGATACGATGCCGTCCTCCATCTCGTCACCTGCGCGAAAGGTGCGGAGTTCGCTTACAATTACGGCAATGCCGCGCGCTATGAGACAATCGAGGTTGCGCGTGAGAAGGACGATCTCACCCTGCGCGCGTGGAGCAGCCATCCCGCGGTCTACGTTATTGATAACGCAGTGAACTTTGAGGATAAGATTGACCGTGCTATCGCGCAGATATACAAGATAATCGGGCAGGCTGCGCCGGAACCGGGCAAGAAGAAGTACCTTGTCGCCATGCCGGACTGCGCCGCTCTGGAAAAGCTTTACGGCGCTGCGCCCGCCGAGATGATGCAGACCTATCTTGTCCCCGTCAGGCAGAACTCCGAGCGCCGAATCCGTCAGCAGAAGAACGGCAGCAGCTATCTGTACTTCTATACTGAAAAACGCATTGCACCGGACGGAACACGCTGGGTTACTGAGAAGCCAATCTCCGAGAAGGAATATGTATCCTATCTCATGGAGGCGGACGTCTCCCTGCACAGTGTTATAAAGCAAAAATACAGCTTCACATATGAAAAGCGGCGCATGGAGCTGGATGTCTATCCGTTCAGCACCGATAAGGCTATCCTCTTTGCCTACGGTGCAGACACCGGCCGCCTGCCGCCGGAGATAGAAATACTCAAAGACGTGACCGGGCAGGCCGAATACAAAAACCGCGCCCTCGCCGGGAGTCAGCGCCTGTGAGGCCTGCCCGACGCATCGCAAAAATTTTGCCGAAACTTACAAAAAGGGGCTTGACAAATTAGCAAAAGCGCACTATAATCCGCACATATTGAAACGGCAAAGGCGTCGTGCAGTATTGCATGGCATCTTTGCCGATTTTTATTTTTGATCCCGCCGGCGCTGCGCCCCGGGAAGAAAGACGAGGTAAATCTATGAGCACAGTCACTGAGTTTTTCGGCTGCAATGTATTCAACGATTCCGTTATGAGAGAGCGTCTTCCCAAGGACGTGTTCATGCAGGTGCAGCGCTCGATAAACGACGGCAAGCGCCTTGACAGCGCCGCGGCTACGGTCGTCGCAAACGCAATGAAGGATTGGGCCATCGAGAAAGGTGCGACGCACTTCACCCATTGGTTCCAGCCCATGACCGGCATCACTGCCGAGAAGCACGACAGCTTCATTTCCCCGGTTGGCGGCGGCAGAGTCATCATGGAGTTCTCCGGCAAGGAGCTTATCCAGGGCGAGCCTGACGCATCCAGCTTCCCCTCCGGCGGCCTTCGCGCGACCTTTGAGGCGCGCGGCTACACCGCATGGGACCCGACTTCCTACGCGTTTATAAAAGACGGCGTCCTCTGCATCCCGACTGCCTTCTGCTCCTACGGCGGCGAAGCTCTCGATAAGAAGACCCCCCTGCTGCGTTCGATGGAAGCCATCAACAAGCAGGGCCTGAGAGTCCTCAAGCTCTTCGGCAATACCGACGTCACCTCCGTCAGAACCACCGTCGGCCCCGAGCAGGAGTATTTCCTCATTGATAAGTCCATCATTGAAAAGCGTAAGGATCTGCTCTACACCGGGCGCACACTCTTCGGCGCGAAACCGCCTAAGGGTCAGGAGCTGGAGGACCATTACTTCGGCGCCATCAAGTCCCGTGTGGCCTCTTTCATGAAGGAGCTCGACGAAGAACTGTGGAAGCTCGGCGTGCTTGCAAAGACCGAGCACAACGAAGTCGCACCCGCACAGCACGAGCTTGCGCCGGTCTTCACCACAACAAACATCGCCGCCGATCACAACCAGCTTACCATGGAGCTCATGCAGAAGATTGCGAAGAAGCACGACATGGTCTGCCTGCTGCATGAGAAGCCCTTTGCCGGTGTCAACGGCAGCGGCAAGCACAACAACTGGTCCATGTGCACCAACACCGGCGTGAACCTCCTCGAGCCGGGCGACACCCCCTATGAGAATGCTCAGTTCCTGCTGATGCTCTGCGCAGTCATTCAGGCCGTTGATGATTATCAGGATATGCTCCGCATCTCCGTCGCCTCCGCCGGCAACGACCACCGTCTCGGCGCAAACGAAGCGCCTCCTGCCATCGTCTCCATGTTTGTCGGCGATGAGCTCGGCGCAATCCTCGACGCGATAGAGTCCGACACCCCCTATGGCAGCAAGGAGAAGGAGCTTATCAAGGTTGGCGTTCACGTCCTGCCGAAGTTCCCGAAGGACACCACCGACCGCAACAGAACATCGCCTTTTGCCTTCACCGGCAATAAGTTTGAGTTCCGTATGCCCGGCTCTTCCGCATCCATCTCCGGTGTGAATGTCGTTCTGAACACCGCAGTTGCCGAGTCCCTGCGTCAGTACGCAGATATCCTCGAAAAGGCTGACGACTTTGAGGCTGCTCTGCACAGTCTTATCAGAGATGTTATACATAAGCACAAGCGCATCATCTTCAACGGCAACGGTTATGATGAGAGCTGGGTCAAAGAGGCCGAAAAACGCGGTCTGCTGAACCTGCGCTCCACGCCCGACTGCGTGCCCTACTACCTCAGCAAGAAGAACGTTGATCTCTTCACTCGCCACCAGGTCTATTCCGAAGCCGAGCTTCGTGCGCGCTATGAAATCAAGCTCGATAACTACAGCAAGGTGCTGCACATCGAAGCACAGACGATGCTCGACATGGTCTGGAAGGATATTCTTCCTGCCGCCAGCGCCTACACCAAGGAGCTTGCTGAGACCATCACTGCCAAGAAGACTGTCGGCGCCGGCATCGATACAAGCTACGAGGAGAAGCTTGCGGGTCATATGAGTGTCCTGCTCGCCTCCGCCACGAAGAAAGCCGAAGCGCTCGAATATGCACTCATGGGCGTCAAGGACATCACCGATACTCTCGCCCTTGCCCGCTATTACAGAGACACGATATTTGCCGCAATGAACGAGCTGCGCATCCTCGTCGACGAAATGGAGACTCACTGCGCCGCAAAGTACTGGCCGTACCCCTCTTACGGCGATATCCTCTTCAGCGTAAAATAAGTTCATATAAGATAGGCTCCCGGAGTTCCGGGAGCCTGTTCTTGTTCCGCATCATAAAACAGGAGCAGCCTTGGTTGGCTGCTCCTGCTGCTTTTAGTCGTACATTACTTGGTGGGGTCGATGATGATCTTGCAGATGTTGGTGCCGTCGAGCATCATCTGGATGGCCTTGTTGATCTCGCTCAGGCCGAGGCGGTCGGTAACCATGCGGTCGAGGTGCATCTCGCGCCAATTGTCCTCAAGGAAGCGAACGCCCTGCTCAAAGTCCTCCTGGCTGTACAGGCGGTTGCCGATGAGCTTAATCTCCTTGAAGGAGACCTTGCCGATGACAAAGGGATAAGCGTCGCCGGAGAGGCCGAGGCTCAGCATCTTACCGCCGCAGCGGCAGAGGTCGGGCATCTGGAGCACGCAGGAAGCTGCACCGGAGGTATCGTAGACGATATCGAAGCCGTGGCCGTCGGTGACCTCGCGCATGAGATCCATTGCGTCGGTCTCGGTGGGGTTGATGGTCTCAATGCCCATGGACTCAACGAACTTGCGTCTCGGCTCGTTAATCTCGGAGATTATAACGCGCCCTGCGCCCGCGGCCTTTGCGAACACCGCAATGTACAGGCCGACGGTAGCGCCGCCGGAGATGAATATCTTGTCGCCCTTCTGTACCTGGGAGTTGACCATGACGTGCTGACCGACAGCGAACGGCTCACCGAGGATAGCAACTTCATCGGGGATATCCTCATCGAGCGCGACGAGCTTGTCAACGCCGACCTTGGTGTACTCGGCAAAGCCGCCGTCGACATGGATGCCGAGGAGCTTCAGGTTCTCGCAGACCCAGGGCAGACCACGCTGGCAGGCAGCGCACTTGCCGCAGGAGATAATCGGGTTCATCAGCACGCGCTGACCGAGCTTGAACTTGCCGTCGTAGCCTTCGGGCAGGGACTCTATGGTGCCGAGAATCTCATGGCAGAGAACGGTCGGGACGGTGGCGGTCATGTGCTTGCCGCGGTAGACGGTAATGTCAGAGCCGCAGACGCCCGCACGTTTTACTTTAATAAGAGCTTCATTTTCGCCGGGAACAGGCACAGGAATATCGCAAAGCTCGAGATCGAGCCAGTTTTTCAATACAGCTGCTTTCATTTCATTAATCTCCTTATCCCGGCTTGTCTCACGGCTGCTTGCCGATGTAGGCAAGGATACCGCCGTCGACGTACAGAACGTGGCCGTTTACGAAGTTGGAAGCGTCGGAAGCAAGGAACACTGCCGGGCCCATGAGGTCGTCAGTGGTACCCCAGCGCGCTGCAGGAGTCTTTGCGACGATGAACTGATCGAAGGGGTGACGGCTGCCGTCGGGCTGGCGCTCGCGCAGAGGGGCGGTCTGAGGAGTGGCAATGTAGCCGGGTCCTATGCCGTTGCACTGGATGTTGTATTCGCCGTACTCGGAGCAGATGTTGCGGGTGAGCATCTTGAGTCCGCCCTTTGCAGCAGCGTATGCGGAAACGGTCTCACGGCCAAGCTCGCTCATCATGGAGCAGATGTTGATGATCTTGCCATGACCCTTCTTGATCATGCCGGGGATGACTGCCTTGGAGACGATGTAGGGAGCGACGAGGTCGATATCGACGACCTGACGGAAGTCCTTTGCTTCCATCTCGAGCATGGGAACGCGCTTGATGATGCCGGCGTTGTTGACAAGGATGTCGATGGTGCCGAGGTCGCGCTCAATGTCTGCGACCATCTTGACGACGTCCTCTTCATTTGTAACGTCGCAGAAGTAGCCCTTGGCGTCGATGCCCTTATCGGCATATGCCTTCATGGCCTCTTCCATGTGCTTCTCGCCGCGGCAGTTGAAAGCGATCTTTGCGCCGCAGTTTGCATAAGCCTCGGCTATTGCAAAGCCAATGCCGTATGCTGCGCCGGTGATAAGTGCGACCTTGCCCTCAAGGGAAAACTGCTTCATCATGTCCATAATGAATTTCTCCTTTAAAAAATTTTTTGTTGTTGATGTTAACCGGTTTCTGAAACCCGGGTAAGTTACCGCCTGCACCGTGCAGGAAACAGGCGGTATTATGCGGGCAGATACCGCGGGCTTATTGTGCGGCTCTGCCCAGAGAGTTTATCTCTGGACTCTGCCGGTACCGTCGCCGCCCATGAGCTTCTCAACATCGGAAACGCCCACGCGGTTGAAGTCACCGAGTATGCTGTGCTTGAGGCAGGACGCCGCAACGGCGAACTCAAGCGCGGACTGCTTGCAGTCGTAGTTGTTCAGACCGTAGATCAGGCCGCCGGCAAAGCTGTCGCCGCCGCCGACACGGTCGACGATGTCGCGGATCTCATAGCGCTTGGACTCATAGAACTTCTCACCGTCGTTGAGGCAGGCAGCCCAGCCGTTCCAGTCGGCGCTCTTGCTCTCACGCAGGGTGATGGCGATCATCTTCATGTTCGGGTATGCAGCCAGAACCTTGTCGCCGAGTGCTTTATACTTGCTGCGGTCGAGCTCGCCGGATTCGACGTTGACGTCAACGGTGATCTCGAGGGACTTCTGAACGTCTTCCTCGTTTGCGATGGCGACGTCGACATACTTTGCGATCTCACGCATGACCTCGGCGGCGCGCACGCCGTACTTCCAGAGGTTCTTGCGGTAGTTCAGGTCGCAGGACACGGTGATGCCGCGCTTCTTTGCTTCTTTGACGGACTCGAGAGAAAGATCCTTTGCGCTCTCGCTGATAGCCGGGGTGATGCCGGTGATGTGGAACCAGTCGACGCCCTCAAATGCCTTGTCCCAGTCGATGTCACCGGGCTTGGCAAGCGCGATGGCGGAATACTCGCGGTCATACACGACCTTGCTGGGCAGCTGGTTTGCACCCGGCTCAAGGTAGTATATACCCATACGGCCGGGGCCGCGGACGATGCGGCCGGTGTCCACGCCGAACTTGCGCAGATCCTTGATGCACTCGTCAGCAATGGCGTTCTTCGGCAGAACGGTCAGGTAGCTGACGTCCATGCCGTAGTTTGCCAGAGAGACCGCAACGTTTGCCTCGCCGCCGCCGAAGGTGGCCTCGAGCATCGGGGTCTGGAAGAAGCGCTCCTGTCCGGGAGCCTTGAGTCTGAGCATTATTTCGCCAAAAGTAAGAACCTTCATTTAATCAAACCTCCGATCATTTCTGAAGAAGATGTACGGCAAAGCCGCCGATCTCGTTCTTGAAGTAAACAGCCTTGATGTTGTCCTTGTCCTTGACAGAGTCCATATCGAGCTCGTAGCCGCGGCGCTCCATCTCGGCGATAGCGGGGATCATCTTGTTGGTGCGGATGGCGATGTGGCCGTTCGCGCCCTTGAACATGGTCTTCATGACCTCAACGCCGGTGGAAGCGAAGTTGGAAGAGTTGCCCTGCTTGACATTGAAATCAAAAGCGTCATTGAAAGCCTTGCAGACATCCATTGAAGCGTCGGCGTCGGGAGTGTTGATGCCGATGTGCGCGACCTCGAAGCCGAGCAGAGTCTTGCGTGCTTCCTTGCACAGCGCGGTAATCTTATCGAAGTTGCCGGCTGCGATGTCGGCCTTCGGGCAGATCCAGCTGCCGCCGACCGCGTGAATGTAGGGGGAGGAAATGAACTCGGCCAAATTCTGGGCATTGACTCCGCCGGTCGGAATGAACTTCACGCTGCCGAAGGGGCCCGCAAGGGACTTGATTGCGCTCAGGCCGCCGTAAACATTGGCGGGGAAGAACTTCAGAACTTTGAGGCCGTGCTTGAGAGCCATCATGATTTCGGTGGGAGTGACGCAGCCGGGGGTAACGGGAATACCGTTGTCGCAGCACCAGGCGACTGTCTCCTCATCATAGCCGGGGGAGACGATGAACTTTGCGCCGCACTCAACGGCGAGCTTGCACTGCTCAAGATTGATGACCGTGCCGGCACCGACGACCATGTCGGGGCACTCCTGCGCGACGGCCTTGATGGAATCGGCAGCGGCGGCGGTACGGAAGGTAATCTCCATAACGTCAATGCCGCCGGCGAGCATCGCCTTGGCAGTGGGGACAGCGTCCTTTGCGTCCTCAAGGACTACCACGGGGACGACGCCGGACTGAGCCAGTCTTTTCAATACATCCATTTTTAATTCCTCCTGTTGTAAAATTAAAGGAAATACAATATAATATTAGGCATACAAGCGCGGAAATCCCGGTTTGTAAACCGGTTAACGAGGTAAAACCTTATGGATAATCAGAAAATTTTGCAGCAGTTTATCGACAGCTTTCAGGACAATGAGATCCGCAGCCGGAGCTATTACCCGGAGTTCCGCCGCAGATGGGAGAAGGTACTGCGCCGCGCCGCCGAGAGCGACGAGGTCTATTTTGACATCGATTCGGATTCCGTTTTCACCGTTGAGCATAGCTTTGCGGGGGTAGAAACCGATTTTCATTTCGACCAAGCCAAAATTGCCGAGTGGTACCAGAAGGACCTCAAAGACAAACATGTTATATTCAAGCCGCAGAAGCTGAAGCACGACAAGCAGGGGCTGCACTTCCACGAGTACACCTGCAGCTACGATCCTGATGCGGCGGAGCCGACGCTCAACGACGAGAACAGGAACATCATCGCCGCTGCAATGCCGGAGCTTCCCGCACGGCTTCAGATTGTTTACGGGAACAAGTGGGTCGACGGGCGATTCAACGCATTTCTGAAAACGCGGCTTTCCATTTATCTCATAGATACGGACTATGTCCCCGCATTTCTTGCGACGCCTCTCGAAGTTTGTCTTTACCTTTTCCTCATGGACTACTGTATTATAAAAGAAAACTATACAAAGGTCAAGGATGAAGATTTGAAACAGTTCCTCCACATCTTCAAGGCCTCGCCCATGCTCAGGATAAAAAAGCTTCTCTGATTCCTTGATACTGAAATTTTAAAAAGCCGGATTTTTCTTCACCCTCCCACGGAAACGCGGGAGGGTGAATTTTTAGGGTTATCTGAGTTTGTTTACACCAAAGGTGTCCATGTCGTCGAAGGCCTGGTTCTCGCCGCCCATCGCCCAAATAAAGGTATAGTTCGAGGTGCCGCAGCCGGCATGGAGCGACCACGACGGGGAAATAACGGCCTCATAATTCTGCATGACGATGTGGCGGGTCTGCTGAGGCTGACCCATCAGGTGCAGGACGACCTCTCCCTCGGGGAGATTGAAGTAGGTGTAGATCTCCATTCTGCGCTCATGGGTGTGCGGGGGCATAGAGTTCCACACACTGCCCGGAGCGAGCTGGGTAAGCCCCATGGAGAGCTGGCAGGTCTCCAGAACATCGGGGTGGATGAACTGGTTGATGACGCGCTCATTGGAGTTTTCCTTGCCGCCGCAGGGGCGCTTGTTGGCGTCCTTGATGGAGATGAAGGTGGTCTTGCAGTCCTTGTGCGCGGGAGCGGAGACAAGGTAGAAGCGCGCGGGCTGCTCCTTATCGTTGCTGCCGAACACGACGGACTTCGTGCTGCGGGAGATATACAGGCAGTCCTCAAAGCCGAGCTCATACTTCACGCCGTCGGCCTCTATCCAGCCTGCGCCGCCGAGGTTGAACACACCGGCTTCACGGCGCTCAAGGAAGAAGTTCGTGCCGAAGTTTGCCCAGACGTCGATGCCCTTGTCGATAGGCAGAGCTTCGTTCACGGGCATGATGCCGAGAACGACCATGCGGTCAACATGGGAGTAGACAGCCTGCACGGTATCGGGCTGATAAAGGTTCTGGATAAGAAACTCTTTTCTCAGCTCTTCCGTGGTATAACGCTTTACGTCTTCGGGATGCGCAGAATAACGGATATCCATTTATACGCCTCCAGATATTAACTCACACAAGGCCGAGTGCCTGAGGAATGCACATGGACAGCCAAGGCACGTAGGTGATGAGGGTCAGGCAGACGAGAATGATTGCGAAGAACGGCAGCAGCATCTTGAAGATCTGCTCGATCTTGACCTGATGCACACGGCAGCCGGCGAACAGGATAGCACCGACAGGAGGAGTCAGGGTACCGACGCAGAGGTTCATGACCATCATAAGGCCGAAGTGAACAGGGCTCATACCCCAAGTCTGCACGATGGGCAGGAAGATCGGGGTGAAGATCAGGACTGCGGGAGTCGGGTCCATGAAGCAGCCGACAATCAGCAGGATGACGTTCATAATCAGCAGGATGACGTACTTGTTGGTGGTGAAGCCAAGGATTGCGTTTGCGACAAGTGCGGGGATGTGAGTGTAGCTCATGACGTAGCCCATGATACCGGACACGCAGACGAGGTACTCAATGACCGCGGTGGTCTTGACGCTGCTCCAAATGACACCGGGCAGATCCTTGACGGTGATGTTGTGATAGATAAAGCTGAGAACCAGGGAATAGAGAACCGCGATTGCGGAGCCCTCGGTTGCGGTGAAGATACCACCGAGAATACCGCCGATAACGATGACGATCATCAGCAGGCTGGGGATACCATCCCACAGAGTCTTGAGAACGAACTTTGCGGTGTAGCTTTCAGTGCTGACATAGCCGCGCTTCTTGGCCATGATGCCTGCGACGATCATGCAGCCGAGACCCCAGAGGATGCCGGGGATGTAGCCTGCCATGAACAGAGCCGCGATGGAAACGGAGCCGGCGACGGTGGAGTAGACGATCATGATGTTGCTGGGCGGGATCATCATTCCGGTCGGGCCGGAGGCGATGTTGCAGACCGCGATGTATTCGTCGGAGTAGCCTTCTTCCTTCTCCATGGGTCCGAGGATGCCGCCCATTGCGACAGCCGCGGCAACGCCGGAGCCGGACATTGCGCCGAAGAGCATGTTAGCGACGATGTTGGTCTGTGCCAGTGCGCCGGGCAGACGGTGCGCAACGAGCTTTGCGCAGCCGACCAGACGGCGGGCGATACCGCCGGTGTTCATGATGTTGCCGGCGAGCACGAAGAAGGGTATTGCCAGCAGCGAGAAAGAGTTGACGCTCTGGAACATCTTCTGTGCGGAAACGGTGAGGAAGCCCTGATTCGGCATGATGATGAACAGAGCCGCGGCGCTGCCGAGACCAATGCTCAGGCCGATCGGGAAACCAAAAGCGAGGGTAACGAAGATAAGGGCGATCATTACGACGCCCGCAAGGGCTGTAACTGTCATTTCTGTCTACCTCCTATCATGCGGTGCCGGAGAGCTCATCGCCGTGGGTACGAGTGCCATGGTTGTAGTTGTTGATGGCACGTGCGCAGTTATAAATTGCGTAGTACAGGGTGATGACACCGGTAAAGGGAACGGAAGCGTACAGGATTGCCTTGGAAATGTGCAGAGACGGGTCGACCTGAACAGCCTGCTTTGCAGTATAGAGCCAGCCGCCCCACACGCAGACAAGAAGAATGAATGCGAACAGGAAAATATTGGTGATGACCTCGACGATCATGTACATTTTCGGGGAGAATCTGTCCTTCAATATATCAATGGCGAGGTGTTCACGAGTTCCGTAAACATAAGCGCTGCCAAACATAATCATCCAAACGAACAGGTACTGGGAGAGAGCTTCGGAAATTGCGCTGGGGCTATTGAACACGTATCTTACGATGACCTGGTAGCAGACCAGAACTGTCATAATGCCAAGAGTCGCCGTGCCGAGCACTTCGAGTATCTTGTCAACTATGAATTTTATTTTGTCGAATACTTTCACGGAGTGGCCTCCTTCTGACTTTTTAAAAAGCGGCCCACAGGCATGCTGTGGGCCGTTATAATGCTTGGACTAAATATTAACAGTAGTACGATTAGCGCTCGGAAACGATTGCTTCGTAAACAGCCTTGGTCATGTCGGTGCGGTTAGCAACGTCATTGATCAGATCCTGGCAGAGAGCCTGGAAAGCGGGGACATCAGCGTCGGAGAAGATAACGCCCTTCTCAGCTGCAGCGGCCTCGTAGTCGGAGCGGAGCTCTGCGCAGAGGTTGAACATGTAAGCGATGGACTCGGATGCGCACTTCTTGAGGGCTTCCTGATCCTCAGCGGACATGGAGTCGAAGACCTTTGCATTGATGCACAGCTCATCGGGGATCATGAGGTGGCCGGTTCTGTTGTAGTAAGGAGCAACTTCGTACTGAACGAGGTCAACGTAGGTGATGATGTTGTTCTCAGCACCGTCGAGGGTACCGGTCTGGATTGCGGAGTAAACGTCGCCCTGTGCCATTGCAACACCGACGCCGCCCATAGCGTTCATCATTGCGATGCAGGTGTCAGAACCCATAACGCGGATCTTCATGCCGGCGAGCTCTTCGGGAGTGGTGACAGCCTTGTCACGGGTGTAGAGGTTACGAGCGCCGAGGGAGTAAGCGGAGAGAACGACGAAGCCGTGGTCACGAGTGGTGGCATACAGATCATCCAGCTTGCCGGACTCGAAAACCTTCTGCTGATGCTCGATGCTGTCGTAAACGTAAGGAGTGCCGAGGATAGCGAAGTCAGGAACGTAGGTCTCGATGATGGAGTTTGCAACGAGGGTCATATCGAGAGCATCCATGGTGCACTGCTCGAGGGTCTGTGCCTGGTCGCCGAGCTGAGCATCGGGATAAACTTCGATGGAGTAACGGCCTTCGGTGGCATCATACAGGTCATCGCTGAGCTTCTGAAGGGTCTTTGCTTCAGGATTTTCGATGGTCTGGTTGAATGCGCACTTCAGAACGGTCTGGCCAACCTTTTCACCGTCGGTTGCAG
>CAZFCH010000007.1:0-28498 GCA_964517445.1 uncultured Oscillospiraceae bacterium
GGTCGGTAATCTCTTTGCCAAGCTTGGCAATCTTTTCGTCTTTGGTCATTGTCTTGTTTGCTCCTCCATCAAACGGTTTAGTTTCTCATTCAACTTTGTTTCGCTCTTGTTAAAAATGTGTTTAGCCATTCAAATATTACGTTTTTTGTTGAAAATAGTCAATAATTCAGCAACGACTTTATAAAAACCTACAAAAAAACTGCAAAGTATTTGAGAACAAGCTTTGAGATAAGTTGACAATCACGGACAATTTTGATAAAATGTCTGCAAAATCAAAACAAATTATGAATGGGGTGTTTTCGTTGCAGGAATCTTCACTTCGCTTGAAAGAGGACATTGTACGCTGTGCAATAGATCTGTTCAAAGCAGAGGGATACAGTGCTGTCAGTGTAAACGAGATATGTGAAGAAGCGCACGTGTCACGTTCCGTCTTTTACACTTTATTTAAAGGCAAGCGCAGCATTCTTGACTACGTCGTCGCAAAGCCGCAGCAGACGAATGAGGAAGAATTCAGAAAGTTTGCAAACGCTGCAAATGATTTTGAGCGTATCTGGCTGCTTTTTGATCGCTTTATCAGGATTGCGCTATATTTTGGCCCAAAGCTTACGAGCACGCTGTTTATAATGCAGTTTGAATCGCCTGAGGGCATACGTGAGGCAGTGCACGCGCTGGACAATCTCTTTGCTACACTTGCTAAAAACTGCGCAAATTCCGGCATAATTGAAACAGAAGAGCCGCCGGAGCTGCTCGCCAAAATAGCAACGGATCTGATATGTCATGAGCTGTATGTATGGTGCAGTCAGGACGGCAATTTCTCCCTTCGTGAACGAGCCCGTCAGTATTCCGAGGTTGCCTTCCATGTAAAGCCGCAATACCGAATGACTCCTGCCCAGCGTGCCGCGCTTTAAGATCTTACGGCAAGAGAAACTTGAATGCGAAAATAGGATATTCTTTGACATACCGGCCGGGATGTAATATTATAAGCACGCCAATTAAATTGGCGGAGGTTCCTATGAAGAAAAATGAAGTGATTTTACTTTCTGTGCTGCTGCTTATTCTTATGCTGGGGATGCTTGGTATAGGACTTTTCGGCAAAGGAAAAACGCAGACGGAGAGCGCACCGGTATCTACATCGGCTGTTGCCGACGAAAACGCGGCAGAGGCAACTCCTGTGCCGACGGCGGAGAAGGAATACGACACAGTCAATGAGGTACCGGACAAGGTAATGAACGCGCTGAAAAAAGAGGCCGAGACCGCAATGCTCTGTACGCGCGACACCTATGACAGCATTGACAAGGGCACAACGCTCAATGTGGTGCTCTCACAGGACGATGTGGCACAGATTGTATACACGCTTGCGGAGAACGGCTATTCGGCAATAGATTATTTTGGGAACATGGACATGCAGAACCCGCAGCAGCTTATCGATTTTGGCAATGCAGTAAACGCGGGGCAGGATGCGGAGGCCGTGTACTACGTCGTTCATACTGACGGCTCCATACACGCGAACAATCTGGCCTACAATAACGGTGTTGGCTCTGTAATCACGATATCGGTTGAGTGGAGTGACGGAAGTCCAAGAATATATTCTGCGGGACAGTTCTCACTTTCGGAGATTAAATATACCGAAAAAGGCTGGCTTATCTGTAACAGATATACCGGCAGCTTCGACAAGGACGGGAAGCTCGGCACAGATCCGCATACTTTTATAAGGCTTGTGCCTTATGACGACGACAAGCGGGCTCTCTCGGAACGCTACCTCGGCAGCTCCGCTTACTCGGAGAATAATCTGTTTACCTGCACATGGAGCTCCAAAAACTTTGGGGAGATTGACTTCAACTGCCTTTACCCGATACTGTACGGGCAGTACTACGGGACAGAGCAGCTCGTCAGCAGCAACATTAACGCGCTGACAGGCTATGCAACGGTTGAAGGCACGAACATGCACATTGTGCCTTATGAGCAGTTCGAGAGGGTAATCAGTCACTATTTTGATATAAAGGCGGAGACTATACGCGCCACGGCAGACAATAGCAGCAGTTACGGCGGGTACTTTATCCTTGGCGCACAGTCAAGCTTCTACTCTTCAACGACGATTCACCTGCCAGAGCCGGAGATTACTGACTACTGGTACAACAGTGACGGGACACTGACGCTGAAAATTGATGCTGTCTATCCGTGGTACGGTACGGACTGCGCGTTCACGCATGAGCTTACCGTTGAAGAGACGGAGGATGGATTCATATATGTTTCAAATTATGTGTACGATTCATCAGACAACATTTTCCCGGATAACGTTCTCAAGCGAGAGCGGGAGTTGGAAATTGCCACGCTCGGATAAAATTCCACAAATGCCACCCAGCATAAGGCCGGGTGGCATTTTTAGAAAATTTCCTAATATGTGAAAGATTTTGGCCGCGTCATGGATATTATGAGTGAAAAGCTTTTCGGGCAGATGCGGGGCAGCCGGACGCGGAGCTCCGCAACAGCCAAAAGGAGAGACACAATGCTAACACATGAGCGCTTTGCCCATCTCGCGGAAAAGTACGCAGACACCGTATTCCGTGTGGCGTTCAGCTATCTGAAGAGTCGCGAGGACGCGGATGACGTGACGCAGGAAGTGTTCATTAAGCTTTACAGCGTGGACACAGAGTTTGAATCGGAGGAGCATATTCGCAACTGGCTTATACGCGTCACGATAAACCAATGCAGGAAGCAGTTTCGCTCTCCGTGGCGCAGGCTTGAGAATATCGATGACTATGCTGCGACACTGAGCTTCGAAGATGACAATGACCGAGATTTGTTTAGAGCCGTGATGGAGCTTGAACAGAAGTACCGCAGCGTCATATTCCTGTACTACTACATAGGTTATTCAACGGCGGAGATCGCGGATATACTTAGGATACCAGTGAACACGGTGAGCACACGGCTTTCCCGTGCGAGGGCAAGGCTGAGAAAGATGCTAACGGAGGTGGAGCATGACTGACAGAGAACGCTTTGAACGAGCATTCGCACCCGTTCACGCCTCCGCGGACACGGTTACGGAGGTCTTGAAAATGACAAATTCAAACAAAAAGTCGATGCGGGCGAGAGCAGTGCGTCGCACGGCAAGGGTTGTACTTATCGCGGCGATAATATTTGTGCTGCTTGCAGGCAGTGCCTATGCTGTCGGCCTTTATGTAAGCAGCCCGGAGCAGGCATGGAAAATTACGCAGCAGGAAATACAGAAAATGAAGGACATGGGCATATTCTCCCAGGAGCTGCAGATTGACAACGAGGCTGAGCGAATAATCGAAGTGCCGGAACAAGAAGGATCGGACTATTATTTCGGGCGGCTGTTCAAGCGCAGCTACGTAGTTTCAGCACAGGGCAGCGACGGAAAGTATTACTTCAACCTTTCAATCGATATGGAAACGGGCAAAATTACCCGGCTCTCTGTGGAGGCAACAGCCGATGAAAACGATGTGCCGGTCGAAGAATCTGAGTGGGACGGCGAAAAGACATATATCTATGCAAACTACGACGACATTGTTCCGGAGAATCTGACGATTGATGGACTATGCACGCTGCTGGAAGAATACTGGGGATTCACCGGGTACACGCTCAGTGGAACAAAGGACGGAAACTACGGATACGACACAGATGTACCGTCCGGGGATATGCTTGTGTCCGAGCTTGGTGACGCACCATATCTCACGGTATACTTTGACGGCGACCAGAGCGGCGTACCGATGTTTATTGAGCTTGGAGCATACGCCTCAACACCCGGCAGAGTGTATATACATATCGGCACGAACCATTCTGTCGGATGAAATATTTTATATGAGCTATATAAGAACCTCGCGGGAACTGTTCCGCGAGGTTCTTGCATAAAAGCCACTAAAAAACTGTCACATTATCCTGAAAACCGCGTCTTTACAGGTGAACGCTCTGAAAAGACAAAGGAGGACAGCTATGAGGTTACGCATTCGGAAACTGAATACTGTTAACTTAGATTCTATAAACAGTGAACCCCAGCTGAGAAGAAGCTCAGCTGGGGTTCGCTGTTTATCTAATATTCACGCGCTCAGGCTGTCGGGCGGCTGATTTGACTTGCTCTTATAAAAGTTAATCTCATACCATTTCTGCGGCAGCTTCTTTGCAATAATAACAGCAATTATCCCGGCGAATGTACCGACTATAAGGCCGCCGATGACATCGGAGGTATAATGGACGACGAGATATATACGTGCGAGGCCCATTGTGAACGCGAACAGCAGAGCTGTCCAACTCCAGCGTTTGTTGCCCAAAATGAAAAGCGGAACCATGCTGGCAAAGGCTGCTGTTGTATGCCCGGAGGGGAAGCTCTTGTCACTCTCAAGATTCTGACCGACGAGCAGCCACAGCTGATAAAGTATACTGCTTTGATCAACATATGGCCGGGGGCGCGAAATCACAATCTTCAGGCAGCAGTTTGTGATCAGCGCACCAATCGCAAGCCCGATGCACATTGCTGTACCGAAGCGACGCGTTTTCTTGAAAAATACCAATGCCAGAGAAAGAAGAATAAGGCATATTCCACCTTTACCGAAGAAAGAGATTAATTCAAAGAACGGCGTAAAGAATCCGCCGGCAATGTCATACAGCTTATGTACCGCTAATGCGACGCTGACATCAAAATTTCCGAATGTGGAATTAAGCCATGCAGCTGCAGCAGTTATTTCCATATTGTTACTCCTGTTGTATATAACGTTGCTTGTATATTACCACAAGGCCATTACTAAGTCTACCTTTATTTGTATGCCAAGATAATTCAAGACGCGAGATTCAACAAACACCAGGGAAGAAATACATGCAAAGACAACGCACGAGATCAAAATTGGTAAACGTTCGGTATTAAACGATCGTTTACCAAACAAGAGAGACAAAATTAAAGAGACTTTTAAGACTTCGCTGCTTTCCTGCACATGTAATTACCTGCGGAGCTACCCTTTTATCTTGTGGAATCGGTGGGGGAGTGATATAATAACTTTAATTGAGTTTATTTGACTTTGAATGCAGGAGCGTTTATGGACGGGTTCAAACTGGTATCACAATATAAGCCCATGGGTGACCAACCCGAGGCCATCGATTCACTTGTCAGTGGGATTGAGAACGGCCTTGATGAGCAAGTGCTGCTTGGCGTCACCGGATCCGGCAAAACTTTTACGATGGCCAATGTGATAGCCCGAATCAATCGGCCTACGCTTGTTCTCGCACATAACAAAACACTTGCGGCTCAGCTGTGCAGTGAGTTCAGAGAGTTTTTCCCGGAGAACGCAGTTGAATATTTCGTTTCCTATTATGACTATTACCAGCCTGAGGCGTATATTCCGCACACGGATACATTTATTGAGAAAGATAGCTCTATAAACGATGAGATTGAGCGCCTGCGCCATAGTGCGACGTCGAGTCTGTTTGAGCGACGGGACGTTATTGTGGTCGCGTCCGTCTCATGCATTTATGGTTTGGGTGACCCGATTGACTACGCGAACATGGTCATCTCACTGCGCCCGGGGCAAACACGCGATTTTGATGAGCTGCTCAGAAAACTTATAGAGATACGCTACGAACGAAACGACATCGCTTTCGGGCGCAACATGTTCCGCGTACGCGGGGACACAGTGGAGATTTTCCCGGCTTACTCAAACGATAAAGCGATTCGTGTTGAATTCTTTGGAGATGAGATTGACCGGATAAGCGAGATAAACGTTGTCACCGGCGTGGCAACGCGCTTCCTGAATCATGCTGCAATTTATCCTGCGAGCCACTATGTGACAACCAAGGAGAAGATGGCCGCGGCCATCGAGCGCATCAGGGCAGAGTGTGATGAGCGCGTCAAATACTTCACGGACAATGGCAAACTGCTGGAGGCGCAGCGCATAAAGCAGCGCACCGATTATGATATAGAAATGATGCAGGAGCTGGGTTACTGCTCCGGCATTGAAAATTATTCGCGCGTGATATCGAACCGTGCGCCGGGCAGTCCGCCGCTGACGCTGCTCGATTATTTCCCAAAGGATTTTCTGCTGTTCGTTGACGAGAGCCATGTTACGCTCCCGCAGGTGCGTGCAATGTACCGCGGCGACAGAGCAAGAAAGGAAACGCTCGTTGACTACGGTTTCCGGCTTCCCTCGGCCTTCGATAACAGGCCGCTGAAGTTTGAGGAGTTCACGGAAAAAATACATCAGCGCGTCTATGTCTCGGCAACTCCCGGAGAATATGAGCGCGAGCGCGCAGGCCAGATAGTCGAGCAGATAATCCGCCCGACAGGACTGCTTGATCCTGAGATATTCGTACGCCCCATAGAAGGACAGATAGATGACCTGATGGGGGAGATAAACGAGAAGATACGCATGGGTCAGCGCACTCTGGTGACTACGCTGACAAAGAAAATGGCGGAGGATCTCTCCGCGTACCTCACAGGTTCAGGCATACGCTGCCGGTATATGCACCACGACATAGGCACGATAGAGCGCATGGAGATTATACGCGACCTGCGCCTCGGCGAGTTTGACGTGCTTGTTGGAATAAACCTGCTGCGCGAGGGACTGGATATCCCGGAGGTCGGGCTTGTCGCCATACTTGACGCCGACAAGGAAGGCTTCCTGCGAAGCGAAACAAGTCTTATCCAGACAGTTGGCCGCGCTGCACGCAACGCAGACAGCAAGGTTATCATGTACGCGGACGCAATAACGCCCTCAATGCGCGCCTGCATTGACGAGACCGCGCGTCGCCGCGAAAAGCAGATGGCATATAACGAGCTCCACGGCATAGAACCCAAGACCATTGTAAAGAGTGTGCGCGACCTGATTGAGATATCCACGGACGCGGTCACGGCCTCCAAGGCAAACGGAATCAAGATGACCGAACACGAGAGAAAAGAACTGATAAATCAGCTTGAAGACAAGATGAAGAAGGCTGCCGCGATGCTGGAGTACGAGATTGCTGCCCAGCTGCGCGATGAAATAATCAGGCTGCGCGGGGAGAAATGAGGAAGCAAAATGAAACTGATGATACTTGACGGCAACAGCATTGTCAACCGTGCGTTCTACGGTGTGCGGCCGCTGAATGCCCCTGACGGGACGCCGACAAATGCAGTGTACGGCTTTCTTGCAATCCTGCAGCGCATGCTTGATGAGCAGAAACCGGAGGCCGTATGCGTGAGCTTTGACCTCAAGGCGCCTACCTTTCGTCACAAGGCTTGCGACTTTTATAAGGCGCAGCGTAAGCCGATGCCGGAAGAACTTTCGGTACAGATGCCTCTGATCAAGGAGACGCTTGATGCAATGGGCATACGCCGCTACGAGATAGAGGGCTTTGAAGCAGACGATATTCTTGGCACTGTCGCCGCCGTGTGCGAAAAAAGCGGGTGGGACTGCGTAGTCGTCACCGGCGACAAGGACAGTCTGCAGCTCGTGAGCGAGACAACGTCAGTCTGCAATGTAAAAACCGTCAAAGGTCAGACGGAGACAATACTTTATACCCCGGAAAGCTTTCGCAACGAATATGGCTTTGCCCCGGCGCAGATGGTCGACCTGAAAGCACTGATGGGGGACAGCTCTGACAATATTCCGGGTGTCCCCGGCATTGGCGAAAAGACCGCGCTCGACCTTGTGAGACGATATGGCACAATCGATAATATATATACGTCACTTAGCACGCTTGATATAAAGGAAGGTGTGCGCAAAAAGCTTGCCGATGGCGAAGCAAGCGCACGGCAGTCATACTGGCTTGCGACTATTGTGAGAGATGTGCCGCTGGGGTTCGTGCCCGAGGAGAACATTTGGAACAACGGCTATAGCCCGGAGCTTTACAGCGTGATGAAACGGCTCGGATTCAAGCGCTTCATTGACAAATGGGGGCTTACCGAATCGGGGACATCACAGGTTATGGCTGATGCGCCTAAGAGGCTCGCGGAGCAGACCATTTCTGATGAAGCCGGGATGGATGAGCTTATTGCGGCAGTCAGAAAAGCGGGGTACATTGCGGTTGCGACGGCTGACGGGTTGGATGCTATTGAGATATGCGATGGTGAGACGGTATACCATGTGCAGTGGAGCGTCGCCGGTGAAAGGTACAACGAGCTATTAAGTACTGTATTTTCACCTGAAGTAAAAAAAATCGGGCATAACATAAAAGACCTAATGGGTCTGCTTATGAAGGAAAGTCGGCCGGTCGAGGGCTTTGTGTTTGACACGGCGCTTGCGGCATATTTGCTTGATGCGAACGACGGGGACTATTCGCTGCCGAGAATAAGTGTAAAATACCTGAGCCGTGAGCTTGACGGAACACAGGCAATATTTGAGCTGCACTCGGTTCTCAATGCAAAGCTTGACGAGCTCGGCATGACAAAGCTGTACTATGAGATTGAGCTGCCGCTGTGCAGAGTGCTTGCGGACATGGAAGCATCCGGGTTTTACGTGGATCGCGAGGCACTGTATGAATTCGGCGAGAGTTTGACTGACGGCATTGCGCAGCTGCAGGGCAATATATGGGCGCATGCCGGGCACGAATTCAATATCAATTCTCCGAAACAGCTTGGGGAAGTCCTCTTCGACGAGCTTATGCTGCCATCCGGCAAAAAGACAAAATCCGGGTGGAGCACCAATGCGGACGTTCTGGAAAAGCTCCGGGACAAGCACCCGATAATCGGTGAAATTCTGGAATACCGCATGCTGACAAAGCTTAAATCTACTTATGCTGACGGTCTGCTGAAGGTGATTGCCCCGGACGGCAGAATACACACAAACTTCCAGATGACCGTCACAGCGACAGGCAGGTTGTCATCGACCGAGCCGAACCTGCAGAACATACCGGTGCGCAAGAAGCTTGGCGCGCAGATAAGAAAAATGTTCGTCGCGTCGCCGGGGAAGGTGCTGGTCGATGCAGACTACAGCCAGATTGAGCTGCGCCTGCTGGCACACATATCCGGAGACAAAGCAATGCAGGAGGCATTCCTGAGCGGCGAGGATTTCCACACCGTGACAGCTTCACGGGTGTTTGGAGTGCCGCAAAATGAGGTAACGCCCGCTCTGCGCAGTCGGGCAAAGGCAGTAAACTTTGGAATTGTATACGGCATATCAGCCTTTTCTCTGGCTCAGGACATCGGGGTATATCCCAGCGAGGCAAAGGCGTATATGGAAGCGTATCTTGACAAATACCACGGCGTGCGCGATTATATGAAAAGTATCGTGGAAAAAGCTAAGGCAGATGGGTATG
Organism: uncultured Oscillospiraceae bacterium; assembly: GCA_964517445.1. Lineage (GTDB taxonomy): Bacteria > Bacillota > Clostridia > Oscillospirales > Oscillospiraceae > Limivicinus. Next base: position 9,241 of record CAZFCH010000007.1, read on the forward strand.
TCGATACGCTGTTTGCACGGCGCAGATATCTGCCGGAGCTTAAAAGCTCCAACTTCAATGTACGTTCCTTCGGCGAGCGTGTGGCGCTTAATATGCCCATACAGGGTACGGCTGCAGACATTATCAAGATCGCCATGGTTAATGTCCACCGACGTCTTGCAGAGGAAGGGCTTGAAGCAAAGCTGATTCTTCAGGTGCACGACGAGCTTATAGTGGAATGTCCGGACAGTGAGGCTGAACGGGTCAAGGATATCCTGATGCAGGAGATGGAAAGCGCGGCGGCACTGTCTGTCCCGCTCACAGTCGATGCACACATCGGACACAGCTGGGCGGAGGCACATTGATGGAGTTTGAAATTGTTGACGTGGGCGCGGAGCATATTCCGCAGATCGAAGAGATTGAACGAGAATGTTTCTCACGTCCATGGACGGCAGAACAGCTGAGAAGCCAGATGCACGACGCACAGCATGAGTTTGTTGCGGCTGTAGATGGCGGCAGAGTATTAGGATATGTAGGACTTATGTATGTACTGGACGAGGGCTACATTTCCAATGTTGCAGTCCATCCGGACGCCAGACGGCAGGGGATAGGCGACGCGCTTATAGACGCGCTTGCAGCAAAGGCGGCTGCGCTTGAACTTGCGTTCCTGACACTCGAAGTGCGGGAGAGCAATGCTCCTGCGATAGCGCTCTATACCAAGCACGGCTTTCTCCCCGTTGGAAAAAGAAAAAACTATTACGACGCTCCTAAGGAGGACGCCGTGTTAATGACTTGCTATTTGAAATGAGGTGCATGATTTGAAGATACTTGCTTTTGAATCAACCTGCGATGAGACCGCAGTCGCTGTTGTCGAGGACGGCAGAAAAATATTGACGGATCAGATATTGTCTCAAGCATCACTCCATGCCGTTTACGGCGGGGTCGTGCCGGAGATTGCGTCCCGCTGCCATATAGAGGCAATATCCATTCTCTCCGAGCGCGCGATCAAAGCGGCCGGGATAGAGAAAAAGGATATCGACGCTGTTGCTGTATCATATGCGCCGGGGCTTATAGGCGCGGTGCTTGTGGGCGTGAATTTTGCAAAGTCATGTGCGCTTGCACTCGATAAGCCGCTTATACCTGTGCACCATATAAGAGGTCACATTGCCGCGAATTATCTCGCGTACCCCGAGCTCGAGCCGCCATTCCTCTGCCTTGCGATATCCGGTGGAAACACCCTGCTTGTCGATGTGCGCGGATATACCGATATGAAGATCATCGGCTGCACAAGGGACGATGCGGCGGGCGAATGCTTTGACAAGACGGCACGTGTACTTGGCCTGCCTTACCCCGGCGGGAAGCCTATAGATGATCTGTCAAAGGGCGGAGACGACAGCCGCTATTCCTTCCCAATCGCACATGTTGACGGAAACCCATACGACATGAGCTTTTCCGGACTTAAGACGGCAGTCATAAATCTTGTACATAACGCGCAGCAGAAAGGCGAGGAGATTGATCGTGCCGCGCTTGCTGCCTCGTTTACCAAGGCCGTTAGCGACAGTCTTGTTCCCAGAACGATGATGGCCGCAAAGGAACTGGGATACAAAAAGATCGTCGTCGCCGGCGGCGTTGCCGCTAATTCCAGGATAAGAGCCGACTTTACGGCAGCTGCAGAGAAAGCCGGATGCAAACTGTATGTGCCGCCACTCAGACTGTGCGGCGACAACGGCGCGATGATCGGTGCTCAGGGATATTATGAGTATCTGGCAGGAAACACTGCTGGCAGCGACCTCAATGCTTACGCTACAAAGGACATTTGACATAAACGACTGCCGGGAGTTTTATTATGAGTGTACATGACGGGCACAGAGAAAGGCTTAGAGCGAGTTTTGCAGAGCACGGGCTGGAAAGCTTTAATGAGCTCAATGCCTTGGAGCTGCTGCTTTGCTATGCAATCCCGCGTCGGGATACCAATGAGATTGCACACAGACTGCTGAATGCTTTCGGCAGTCTCAGCGACGTGTTTCAGGCGTCTATGCAGGAGCTTACCAGCATCCCCGGAATAGGCGAGAACGCCGCAACGCTTATACTCATGGTTCCGCAGATTGTTAAAAAGGCACATGTATCCAAGGCAAAGGAGACTAAGATAATAAGGAACTCCACCGATGCTGGAAATTATCTTCTGCCGTATTTTCTTGATGAGCCGGATGAAATTGTTATGATGCTCTGCCTTGACAATAAGCGCGCAGTTATCTGCTGTCGTGAGCTGGGCAGGGGAGCGGTGAACTCTGTCGAGGCAAATATACGCCGCATGGTTGAAACAGCGTTGAAGGTGAAGACGACTACAGTCATTGTTGCACACAATCATCCGAACGGCGTGGCGCTGCCGTCAAGAGAGGACGATAATTTCACCCGCACATTGTATCGTTCTCTTGGCCTGCTTGGGATAACGCTGGAAGATCATATAATCGTTGCCAATGATGAGTTTATTTCTCTTGCAGATTCCGGTGCAATGCGTCTGCTTAAAGATTGATATCCATTATAGCTGAGGCTTTACCTATGCGGTTTTCTTACATTATGTAAACAAAAAACTGTTTCTTTTTCGTAACAAAACTCTATTTGCGGTTTCGACAAATACCGCTAAAATTTCTGCAAAAGTTTGAGACATCAAGCGTTGACGGGTGTTGAAAAGCCTGTTGAAAATGTTGATAACTATTTGCAGAATTTTTATTTTCCAGAGTTATGTAACTTTTTGAAACCGACGTAATCGCGGATAAATCACGAACGGAAAACGCTGAAAATACAACGCGTTTCGGGCGGGCTCACGTTCGCGAAATTTGACGCCGGTGCAGCATCAAGTATCATATATTTACGAAATTATACAAATAGTTATAAGCGGCTGGTGGAAGCATTTTGCATGCAAAGTAAGACCAAGAAGGCTGTTTTTGGATGGTTTGCAACAGCTTTTTTCCCTTGACAAGTACGCGCATTTTTGCTATTATTACTAAGCTAATTAATGCTCAATGCTAGTATAGCTCAGTCGGTAGAGCAGCTGATTCGTAATCAGCAGGTCGTGTGTTCGAGTCACATTACTAGCTCCAAAGGAAGTCCCGGATAATTGCGAAAGCGGCGGTTATCCGGGATTTTTATGAAGCCTAGGCAAAACGGAGTTTTGCTGTGAGGAGGAATTTCATGTATAAGCTGATAAAGCAGGAGGGACACGCCCGCCGCGGTGAGTTCAGGACTCCCCACGGTACGGTACAGACGCCTGTGTTTATGAATGTCGGCACGCAGGGCGCGATAAAGGGTGCGCTGAGTGCGGCTGATCTTAAGAATATAGGCTGTCAGATTGAGCTTTCCAACACCTATCATCTGCATGTGCGTCCCGGGGACGATCTGATAAAGGACATGGGCGGACTGCACAAGTTTATGACTTGGGATGGTCCCATCCTGACTGACAGCGGCGGCTTCCAGATATTCTCACTTGCGAAGCTGCGCAAGATAACAGAGGAGGGTGTAAAGTTCAATTCGCATGTTGACGGTCGGCACATCTTTATGGGCCCGGAGGAAAGCATGCGCATTCAGGCTAACCTCGGCTCGGATATTGCAATGGCCTTTGACGAATGCATTAAAATACCGTCTCCGCGCGAATATGTTCAGCGCTCGTGCGACAGGACTTATCGCTGGCTTCAGCGCTGCAAGTCAGCACTGGCAGAGTATAACTCGATGGACGATGCAGTGAACCCCGGGCAGATGCTGTTCGGAATAAACCAGGGGACTGTGTTCCATGACATTCGCATCGAGCACATGAAGAAGATTGCTGAGCTTGATCTGCCGGGTTACGCGATAGGCGGGCTTGCAGTGGGCGAGACCCATCAGGAGATGTACGATACCATCGAGGCAGTGGAGGAGTATATGCCGAAGGACAAGCCGCGCTACCTCATGGGCGTCGGCACGCCGTCCAATATCATTGAGTCGGTCGCTCGCGGGGTTGATTTCTTCGACTGCGTTATGCCAGCGCGCAACGGGCGGCACGGGCACCTATTTACCTGGAGCGGCGTCATCAATATAAAGAATGAGAAGTATGCAAGGGACGAACTGCCGATAGATCCGCAATGCGACTGCCCTGTGTGCCGCCGCTATTCGAGAGCATATGTACGGCATCTTTTCAAGGCAGAGGAGATGCTTGCGATGCGTTTTGCCGTGACGCATAACCTCTATTTCTACAACAGCCTTATGCAGCGCATACGCGACAGTCTCGACTCCGGAGATTTTGGCGACTTCAGAAACAAATTTACTGAAATTCTCGATAAACGCATCTAAGCATCTTGAATTTTGTCGAGCTTACATATATAATACAAATATATTTTTTTCGGAGGTAAACCCAAAATGAAGCTTATCCTTACCGGAGCTTCCACTGCAAGTGCAGGCGGCTCCACCATCCTTATGCTCGTGCTCATGTTTGTCGTTTTCTATTTCTTCTTTATCCGCCCGGAGAACAAGAAAAAGAAAAAGGTTGAAGATATGCGCAACTCCCTGTGCCTTGGCGACGAGATCACCACTATCGGCGGCATGACCGGCAAGATCGTTCAGGTAACTGAAGACACCGTTACTTTTGAGACCGGTGAGGACAGAGTCCGCATCCAGATAAAGAAATGGGGCATTTCCACTACCGCAAAGATGGAAGCAGCCGAGGCTGAAGCACGCAGCACCAAGAAAAAATAATATAATCGAATCATTTATCCTCCCGTTAATAAGATTGACTGATCTTATTAACGGGATTTTTTTGCTGTTTACGTCCCCACGCTTTTGACGGAATGAAATCAGTCTTCGAAAGCGAGGATTTGTCCCGGTACTTGACATAACAGAAACACGTAAAGAGGTTTTCGAGTTTATTCTCTTGCAATACAACGCTTTAAGGGAACGAGTTGTAACAACAGTTAACATAAGCAAGAAAAAATTTTAGCTTTTATGAAAAAAGTACTTGATTATTTTGCGAGTTTGTAATATATTGTTACCAGAGTTGATTATGTAAATCACGTAACTGTTACTAACGGTTACATTTTGACTTGCGAGATTGGACAAAATTGCAGTGCGTATCCAATTGCTGCACTGAAATTCTCGAACATACAGCGGGTAACAGACGCTTTATACGTATGCAATTATGCTTACCGGACTTGCGGCAGCAGCGCTGCAGATCCGGTGCATATTGAGAACATAGATATCTTAAACTGAAAGGAGGGCGTTTGAATGCAAAACTCGGAATGCATTGAGCTTTTTAAAAAGCATCTTACCGAAGAAAAGAAAGCATCGGCAAACACCCTCAGTTCCTACCTCAGGGACATCCGCCAGCTTGGCGAATATTTGGACAGCCATTCGGAGAACACCATTGCAGAGGCCACGAGCGAGAATCTTCAGGGCTATATAGCAATGCTGAGAGCCGAAGGCAAATCGGTTGCGACCGTGTCCAGAAGTATTGCATCTATAAAGTGCCTGTATACGCATCTGTTCATAAAGCAGATCATTACCGTTAACCCTGCGCAAGGACTTATTCCCGATAAGAGCACACAGAAGCTCCCTGAGATACTGACCAGCAAAGAAGTCGAGCTCCTGCTTGAGCAGCCCGAATGTATAGATCCGAAGGGGTTCAGAGACAAGGCCATGCTTGAGCTGCTTTATGCGACGGGCATAAGAGTAACGGAGCTCATCGATCTTGATATCGGAGATGTGAATCTTGGTGCGGGCGTCATCCGCTGCCACAGCAGAAACAAGGAGAGATTCATCCCGATGTACCCAGCGGCAGTTAAGGCGCTGAACGATTATATCACGCTTGTGCGTCCGCAGATGATACTCATGCCGGACGAACAGTCTCTGTTCGTTAATGTCAGCGGCGAGCGTATGTCTCGTCAGGGCTTCTGGAAGATAGTCAAGCATTACCAGAAGAAGGCAGGTATAGAAAAAGATATCACTCCGCACACGCTGCGCCACTCCTTTGCCGCACATCTTCTTGAGAATGGCGCAGATATACACGCAATACAGGAAATGCTCGGCCATGCCGATATTTCTTCCACGCATATGTATTCTCAGCTTGTCAAGAAGCAGCTCAAGGATGTATATAACAAGGCACATCCCAGAGCGTAAATTTAATTCAGTTCAGCCGGTACGCGCTGCGTACCGGCTTTTTTATGTTGCGGTAATAGGGCAAATGTGTTAAAATTCATTAGGGACGTGATGCTATGCGAATACTCGGAATAGACCCGGGAATTGCAACGATAGGCTTCGGCGTGGTGGATTCAGACAGCCGCAGTCATAAGCTTATTAAGTGCGGGGTGATTTCCACGCCAGCACATACGAGCCTGTCGAGCAGGCTTGAACAGATATATGACGATATGTGCGGCTTACTTGACATGTTCAAGCCTGACGCCGTTTCCATAGAGGAGCTTTTTTTCAACACCAATATCACGACGGGCATTTCGGTTGCACACGGCAGAGGGGTTATATTGCTGGCGTGCAGAAAGGCCGGCGTCAAGATATATGAATATACTCCGCTTCAGGTCAAGCAGGCGGTCGTTGGCTATGGCAGAGCGGAGAAGAGCCAGGTCATGGATATGGTGAAGCGTATCTGTGCACTGCCTGCTCCACCGAGACCGGATGACGCGGCGGATGCTGTGGCGCTTGCGCTGTGCCATGCGCGCAGCTCGACCTCATTGCTGTACAGAGGAGACGAGGAAGAATGTTCTACCATATAGAAGGAAAAGTTACGGAGATTGAATCGGGACTTGCCGTGGTCGACTGCGGCGGGATAGGCTTTGCAATCAATGTGACGATGAATACAATGTCGGGGCTTAATGCCGGAGAGAAAACCAAGCTTTACATTTCAGAAGCGATAGGGGATAATAATTTTGACCTCTATGGATTTCTCACAAAGAGCGAACGTCGGTGCTTTGAGATGCTTATCTCAGTGTCCGGCGTCGGCGCAAAGGCGGCCATATCGATACTTTCACACACGACCCCCGAAGGACTTGCACTGGCTATTATGACCGGAGATGAAAAAACGCTTACGGCTGCGCCTGGAATCGGAAAGAAGATCGCGCAGAGAGTTATCCTTGAACTCAAGGATAAGATAAGCAAGGACATGGGCGGAGGCAGTATCTCTGTGTCTGCGCCGGTCAACGTATCTGCCGGCGGCAGCGATGCGCTAAACGATGCTGTGGCTGGGCTTGCAGTACTGGGCTACTCGAGCGCGGAGATTGCGCCAGTAATTAACAAACTTGACACGGCGTCCATGACGGCAGAACAGATTATCAGAACCGTTCTGAAGCAAATGGTAAAGTAATGGAGAAAACGAAATGAGCATCAATTTCTCTGACGATGTAAATAATGAGATTATAACGACTGCGGCAAGCCTGCCGGAGGACAGCGCCGAGGGTTCTTTGAGGCCCAAAACTCTGGGGGAATATATCGGTCAGGAAAAGGCCAAGGCAAACCTGGAAGTATTCATCAATGCTGCAAAAATGCGCGGAGAGTCGCTTGACCACGTTCTCCTGCATGGCCCTCCGGGACTCGGCAAAACGACACTTGCGGGTATCATTGCAAATGAGATGGGAGTCAATATGCGCATAACCTCCGGCCCCGCGATAGAGAAGCCGGGCGATCTGGTAGCGATGCTGACGAACTTGAACGAAGGCGATATTCTATTTGTCGATGAGATACACCGGCTCAACCGAGCGTATGAGGAGATTCTCTATCCCGCTATGGAGGATTACGCGATAGACATTATCCTCGGAAAGGGGCCGTCGGCAAACTCCATCCACCTTGACCTGCCGCACTTTACACTGATCGGTGCAACAACGCGGTCAGGTCAGCTTACAGCTCCGCTGCGTGACCGTTTCGGCGTGTCCCTGCGCCTTGAGCTATACAGCCCCGAGGAGCTGCGGCGCATCATTGTGCGCTCCGCGGGGATACTGAATGTCCCGATAGAGCCAGACGGCGCGTATGAGATTGCATCGCGCTCGCGCGGTACGCCGCGTATCGCAAACCGCCTGCTGCGTCGTGTGCGCGACTACGCGCAGGTGATGGCGAACGGCGTTATTACAAGCAAAGTTGCGGATGAAGCGCTTTCCAAACTCGAGGTCGACAAGCTCGGTCTGGACGCGCTCGACAGACGGATGCTGCGCAGCATAATCGAGTTTTATAACGGTGGCCCCGTCGGGCTTGAAACTCTGGCGGCAACTATAAACGAGGAATCCGTAACCTTGGAGGATGTTTACGAGCCGTACCTGCTGCAAAATGGTTTTCTGACAAGAACACCGCGCGGCCGCTGCGTCACGCGTAAGGCTTATGAGCACCTCGGAATAGAATTTCTCGGACAGCAGAAGCTTGATTTTTAGATACTTAACACATCTTTACACAAAAATCACTAAAAAACTATTGACTTTAAGGGCCAATGTTGTATAATACTTGGTGTATATTTAGAAAATAAGTGCACGATTATGATTGATTACGCATCACTTGAAGATAAGGAGCTCCAATCGCTTGCTTCGTCAGGGGACAGAGAAGCGGAGGAAGCTTTGGCAGGTAGGTATCTGCGCCTTGTCAGAGCGTGTGCAAGGCCTTTTTTCCTTGCCGGCGGCGACAGTGAGGATCTTATTCAGGAAGGTACTTTTGGTCTTCTCTCTGCGATAAGGCAGTACAGAGCGGAAGCCGGAGCATCGTTTAAGACCTTTGCAGAGCACTGCATTACGATGCGTCTTCTTTCAGCAATTAAATCCGCATCCCAACTAAAGCATTTTCCGCTCAACGATGGTGTTTCGTTTGAGCAACTCTCAGAAGATCCCGGTGCACAATTATCGGCTATTCCCGAAATCTCCCGGCGCAGTCCGGAAGAGCTTGTTTTGGAGAGAGAGAGCAAGGAAGAACTTTATGCGGCCTTTTCCAAGTGGCTTTCACGGTTTGAATTAAAGGTTCTCGACCTTTATCTGGACGGTCTTTCCTATAGGGAGATCGCGGATATTCTCGGGAAGAGCGCAAAGTCCGTTGACAATGCCGTGCAGAGGATCAGGCGCAAGCTGACGCGGAATCTCAAATCAGGCGACATCAGCATTAGCTGACCGCAAATACAGCCGATAGGCACATTTATCAAAAGAGAGGATTCAAGATGTACGAAGACAAGACCTTAGTTTGCAAAGAGTGTGGTAAAGAGTTCGTTTTCACCGCTGGTGAGCAGGAATTCTACGCAGAGCGCGGCTTCCAGAACGAGCCCCAGCGCTGCAAGGCATGCCGTGATGCTCGCAAGAACGCCGCTCGTGGCCCCCGTGAGTACTTTACCGCTACCTGCGCAGCATGCGGCGGCGAGGCAAAGGTTCCCTTTGAGCCCAAGTCCGATCGTCCCGTTTACTGCAGCGAGTGCTTCGCTAAGATGAGAGAGCAGGCCTAATCCGCCTGTACCAGAGTAAAGGGGCACTGTGTGTCCCTTTACTTTTTGCAATTTACGGAGGATGAACAATGGAGATAACCAGAGAAACTCTCATAGCTGAGATCATTGATAATTGCCCTCAGGCTTTCCCGGTTTTTCAGGAAATCGGCATGCACTGCATGGGCTGTGCGCTTGCCAGCGGCGAGACTCTCGAGCAGGCATGTGCTGCACACGGTGTTGACCCCGATGAGTTTTTGACTTATCTCAAGGCCTATCTGGAAGTCAGCAATCCCTGAGGCAAACTTACAGTGAACTTACAGACGCTGCTTTCGGCCGCTTGGCACGGCCTTCGGCAGCGTCTTTTTATACACGGAGGATATATGGACAGACGGCTATCAACCATAGCATCTCAAATTGAAAACGGTCTCGGCCTTGCAGATGTCGGCACGGATCATGGCTTCCTTCCGGTGCATCTGGCAAGGCACGGCTATACAGGTAATTTATATGCGTCGGATATAAACGCAGGCCCGCTCCAGACAGCGGTCGATAACGCCGAGCGAGCAGGAGTTTCCAATCGGATAAAGTTTCTGCTGTGCGACGGACTGCGGCTGTGTCCTCCCGATGAGGTGGACACGATAGTTATTGCCGGCATGGGTGGGGACATGATTTGCCGCATACTTGACGAAGCCGAGTGGTGTTTGTCTGATAAGTACAAGCTGATCCTCCAACCGATGACGAAACAGGATATCCTGCGTTACTGGCTTGTGAATAACGGATTTGAAATAAACCGGGAGCTTATCGCGGAGGACGCCGGTGTGCTGTACCAGATACTTACGGCGCGTTTCGGCGGCGAAACAAGGCTTACGGACAGCGAGCTGTTCACCGGCAGATATGAACTCGCTGAGGACAAGGCATTGTATGTACGCCTTCTTCGGGAGCAGCACAGGAGATTTGATAAGGCCGTCCATGAAATGAACGCCGGAGATAAGTGTCCGGAATATAAGCTGCATTTATTTGAAGAGTTGCTCAGGCAGCTTACGGAAATGAGGGAACGGTATGACACGGATAAATGATGTATATTCATATCTCTGCGAGCTTGCACCGCTTGAGCTTCAAATGAGCTTTGATAATGCCGGATTCCAGCTTGGGCGCGGCGGCAATGAAGTAAGGCGTGCTCTGCTGGCTCTGGACGTTACCGATGCAGTCGTCGGTGAAGCCGAGAGCTTGGGTGCGGAGCTTATCATATCTCACCATCCGCTGATCTTCACTCCGGTGAAAAACATCACTGACTGCGATGCCGAACACAGGCGGCTTCTTAAGTTGGTCTCAAAGAATATAGCAGTTATATCAATGCACACGAATCTCGATATTGCAGAGGACGGCGTTAACGATGTACTCATCAGAGCGCTCGGCGCAGAGCCCGAGTGTGCTCTGGATGCCGATGGCTGCGGCAGAGTCGGCACGCTGGCCGAAGAAAAAGACTTAGAAAGCTTTTTGGCCGAGTGCAAAACTGCGCTCAGGGTAAAGGGACTGAGATACTATTCAGCCAACCGCCCGGTGCACAGACTTGCAGTAATGGGCGGCTCAGGCGGCGACTGCATTGACGAGGCTTATGCAAAGGGCTGCGACACCTATGTGACAGCCGATATCAAATACCATCAGTTCCTGCACGCGGCTGAACTCGGAATAAACCTCATCGACGCTGATCATTTCTGCACGGAAGACCCCGTCATGTATAGCCTGAGGGATAAGCTTTCAGCTCGATTCCCGGAGACTGAGTTTACAGTATCCGCCATGCATCACCAGATAATAGATTTTATATAACAATCCGTACCGCGATACAAGGTACATAAGGCAGGGGATATCCTATGGCGAACAAGAGAAAAACTGTTTACTGCTGCTCGGAATGCGGCAATGAAACTTCAAACTGGGCGGGCAGATGCCCAGCGTGCGGAGCGTGGAACACTCTTCAGGAAGTGACTATTGAGACCGGCAGCGGCAAAAAGACTGTCATAAATGCGCGTGCTGCGGCCGGCAAGGCAAAGCCGCTCTCTGAGCTTGACACTTCGGAAGAGATAAGATTCGCAACCGGCATATCGGAGTTTGACCGCGTGCTGGGCGGAGGGGCTGTTGCAGGCTCGCTCGTGCTTGTCGGCGGTGCGCCGGGTATCGGAAAATCGACGCTGCTGCTGCAAATGTGCGCTTCGGCAGGCACTGGACGGAAGATACTTTACGTTACCGGTGAAGAAAGCCAGCGTCAGCTCAAGCTGCGCGCGATGCGTCTCGGTGTTGACGGCGAGAATATCTATGTCCTTGCTGAGACGGATATTGACAGTATCATTGCCGCGATAGATGAGCTGAAGCCCGACATCGCGATTATTGACTCTGTTCAGACTGTGAGTGATTCTAATGTAGCCTCCGCTCCGGGCAGCATCACACAGGTTCGCGAATGCACGATGCGCATCATGCGTGTCACCAAGGAAAAGGGACTTACCGTTTTTGTCGTTGGGCATATAAATAAAGAGGGGAGCATAGCAGGCCCCAAGGTGCTAGAGCATATGGTCGACTGCGTTCTGTACTTTGAAGGTGAGCGCAGCACAAGCTTCCGTATTCTGCGCGCGGCGAAAAACCGTTTCGGCTCGACAAACGAAATAGGTGTATTTGAAATGGCGGACAGGGGACTGCGCTGCGTGGAGAATCCGTCGGAAATGCTGCTCAGCGGCAGGCCGGATAACTGTCCGGGAACCTGCGTCGCGTGCGTCATTGAGGGTACCCGCCCGATACTTGCCGAGGTTCAAGCGCTCATTGCGCCGACTAATTACAATGCAGCGCGCCGCAGCAACGGCATCGATTATAACCGTGCAGCGATGCTGCTGGCGGTGCTTGAAAAGCGCAGCGGTCTGCCGGTCGGAAGCTGCGACTCTTATATAAACGTTATCGGCGGACTGAGCCTTGAGGAGCCCGCGGCCGACCTGGCCACGAGTCTTGCAGTGGCGTCCAGCTATCTTGATAGGCCTCTGGGAGCTGATCTTGCGGCGATTGGTGAGGTCGGACTTTCGGGTGAAATTCGCAGTGTCAGCGCGCTCAATCAGAGACTGTCGGAGATACACAGGCTCGGATTCAAGCGCTGCGTTATCCCGTCGCATGTGCGGGACGAACTGGGGAAATATGACGGGCTGGAGCTGATCCCGGTAAAGAGCATCAGCGAAGCGATAGCCGCCGTATTGCCGAGGCATAAATGATGAAATTCGTTGAGAATCCAAACCTCCCGGTTTGCGTCGATACAGTTATAATAGGTGAAAAATATTACGAAATATTACAAAAAGGCGTCGAAAATTTAGGAATCAGTGCGCTTTTTATGCCGGATAATCCGTATGTTGACACCAGATTGTCCGGCCATGCCGACCTTTCGGCGCTGCACCTGGGCGGAAACAGGCTGCTGCTTGCGCCTTATCTGAAAGAGAGCAGGTTTTCACAGCGGCTGGAGAACGGGGGATTTGATATCAAGTATGCTGACATAGTGCAGTCAGCCGTGTACCCCAATGACGCGCAGATGAACGTGTGTATCCTCGGAGATAAGCTTATATATAACCCCAGAACGGCATCTAATGAAATAGTGAATTATTTAACTATTGAAGTCGGGGCAGTACAAATAAGGAGCAGGCAGGGGTACAGCCGCTGTTCTGCGTGCGTGGTAAGCAATAACGCAATAATAACGGCAGACGAGGGGATAAGCCGTCGTGCGGAAGCGTGCGGGATTGATGTTCTGAAGATTCGTCCAGGATATATCGATCTGCCGGGCTTTGATTATGGCTTCATAGGCGGGGCAAGCTTCAAGCTCTCAGACACAAAGCTTGCTTTTACCGGGAAACTGGACAGGCATCCGGATAAAGAACTGATAATTGAATTCGTAAGTTTACATAACGTAGAATTAGTTTACATAACTGACAATCAGGCTTTTGACATTGGTGGTGCGATACCGATAATTGAGGCAAGTAAATGAGGTTGACCCGAAAAGGTCAGCCTCATTATTCTTCAAAATCTTCTTTTGTTTTTCTGCCGATGGGGTTGGCCATTGCCGCTTCATGGAGCGCAGCATTGTCAAGATGAGTGTATATCTGTGTTGTGTTCAGATTGCTGTGGCCGAGAACTTCCTGGAGCGCGCGGGTGTCCACGCCGTTTTTCAGCATAAGCGTGGCGGCTGTGTGACGCAGTTTATGAGGAGAATAGCGGCTGGAGTCAAGCCCTGCCTGCAGCAGTTTTTTATCGACCATTTTCTGCACTCCGCGGACACTTATACGGCGATTATCGCGGCTGATGAACAGTGCGTTTTTGTCCTCCGGAGGAAGCTTTTCTGCGTTGCGAACGGCAAGGTAATCATCCAATGCCTCACGGCAGCCGTCGGCAAAGAACACGACACGTTCCTTGTTGCCTTTGCCAAGAACGCGGAGATAATCTTCGTATATATCCGTAGTGTTCAGCGAAACGAGCTCGGAAACGCGCAAGCCGCATGACAGGAACAGCATAAGAATGCAGTAGTCACGGTACTCAAAGGGCCCGTCACAGGCAGCAAGCAGGCGTTCGCATTCCGACTCCTCAAGGTACTTCGGCAGAGATGCCTGACGCTTTGGCATATCCAGCTCCTGACACACGTTATAATCCAGCAGATGCCTTTTTGCAGTAAGATAGCTGAAGAACGATTTGACCGACGATGTCCGGCGGCAGCGGCTCGCAGCAGAGAGCGCGTTCGGCGTATCCTCAAGCTCCGGAGAAAACGACTGGTAGCGGTATAGTTCCTCAATACGTATCGACTTTATAAAGTCGATATCAATATCGGTTATGTCTATCTCATTGAATGGAAGCTCACGCGGAACTAGGTGCCTCCGTCGCTTAAGATAGCGAAAAAGAATTTTCAGATCCATATAATATCCGGCGACGGTTTTGTCCGAGTGGCCTCTAACGGTCGAGTGGTATTCCAGAAACTCCATAAGAATATCGGGAATGTCGTTTATCTGGTCGAGATTCATGTTATGTCTCCTGAAACGCATGCCGAAGTTCGTTTAATTTATATTATGCGAACTTGAGCAGGGGATTAATAAAGACCGAATCCGGTCTTTATTTACGTGCTTATTGTACCCTATCTGTCTTGGGCTGTCAACATAATTATTTCAATAAAAGCTGCCGATCAAAATGATCGGCAGCTTTTAGTTTATTTTCCGCTTTTATATTTTAGTGTGGTTATGAGCGACTCACTTGTTACACGTATCGTATTGAGGATCGTTGCAACTGCCGCGACAAAATCTATAAAAATCGCAAACCACAGATTGCAGTACCCTGCAATGCTGAGGAATATCAGCAAAGCTTTCACGACAAACGCAAACAGCGCGTTTTCAATCGAAATCTCACGCATGCGAACCGCAACCTGTCTTGCAAACGGAATATTGTTGATATACTCATGGTCAACAATCGCATCGGCATACTTGCTCTTCTTCCCTACGCGCATATCGATAGCCGCCGAGCTGTGGCACTCAATGCCGCTTGCGTAAATGAATATTACATTTGTTTCTGCTTTAGACGAAATATCACTTATCAATTCGAGACGCTTATCTCCGCTGCACTGCGGGTACATCTCATTGAAGTTCATCATTTCAGCAAACTGCTGCCCGGCTTCCTTGCTGTCGTCTGTCAGAAGAATGCATCTCGAAATGCCGACGGCCTTCATTTCCGGAACAAGGTTCTCGGTTTCGTCATTTACGTCGGACGAGATTACTACCTTACCCATGACTTTGCCAGCAACGACCATATAGAAGACCTGACCGATAGCGGTGTTGTCTTCAGGCAACGTTACTCCTCTGCTCGCCAAGAAATCCTTCTCAGCGAAGACTACGTCGATACCGTCAATGGACAGCTCCACACCGTAGCCCGGGATATCACGGAAGTCCTTTATCACGTCGAGGTGATATTCATGATCGTATGCAGCAGCAATCGCCTTTGCAACCGGCTGCTCTGAATAATACACAGCGTGAGCAACAAAGTTCATGAAAGTAGAGGAATCAAGCACATCCGAATACATTGCAATGATGTGTGGGCATTCGTCGGCGAAAATACCTGCCTTGTCAAATATGGCAATATTGGCATCCGCCATGCTCTCAAGATCCTTTGCACTGTTGAACACCACTCCCTGCTGGGCACTGTAGCACAAGCCGACAATACCGGAAAGCGGAATGGAGACAACAATAGACATTGGCGTTGCAATCAGGATGATCATCAGCGCACGGTGAATAGATACGATATAGCTGTAATTTGTGAATATCGGCAGTGCAATTGCGTAGGCCAGTGCAAGGAATACTGCGACCTTCAGCACAGAGCCGGAGCTGCTGAGCATGACCTCATAGATGCTGAGATGCGCTGCGTTCTTATCCTCAATGGAGGCCTTTACCTTCGCGGTGACATCTTCGTCCTGATATGCCAGCAGTTCAAGCGCGGCCTTCTCGGTGTGATCCTTCGCGTAATTGAGGAGAAGCTGCCCTATTTGATAAAGCAGAACGACCGCCGCACCCTCTATTGCAAAGCCGATAAAGAATGCTATGACCGACACAACAACAACTACGACCGAGGTCGCAAGATACCTGCCGTTCTCAACGTCTGAAACAGCTTCCATGACAATGTCATAGCCTGCGGCTGCGGCAGCAAGAACAAGCAGAATTATGCTGACAAAATCAGGCATGCTTATAATAAGAGAAACGGCAAAAATCACCGTGGCCAATACGAGTCTGATGACCACAGTATTCCCGAGTGCGTTGAGAGAACTGAGCGCGTTGAAAACCTTTGAAGGCTCTTTTGCCGCTGTATGCCTGCTTTTGACATGTTTCTGGCTCATCTTGCCACCTCCCGTAGTTTATGTGTCTCTGTATATTATAGCCCGATCAGGCCTTTCCGTCGCAGCCGAGCACGTCGACAATCTTGTGCTTGACCATTTCCTTTATAGCGGTGCGGCCCGGCGCGAGGTACTGTCTGGGATCAAAGTGATCCGGATGCTCATTGAAGTACTTGCGGATGCTTGCGGTCATTGCAAGGCGAAGGTCGGAGTCAATGTTGATCTTGCAGACGGCCATGCTGGCAGCCTTGCGAAGCTGATCCTCGGGAACACCGATTGCGCCGGGCATGTTGCCGCCGTTCTCGTTTATGATGCGAACAAATTCCTGAGGCACGGAGGAAGAGCCGTGCAGAACTATCGGGAAACCAGGCAGACGCTTCTCAACTTCTTCAAGGATGTCAAAGCGAAGCTGGGGCTTCGTGCCGGGCTTGAACTTATATGCGCCGTGGGACGTGCCGATAGCGATGGCCAGAGAGTCGCATCCGGTGCGCTCAACAAATTCCTGAACATCCTCGGGTCTGGTGTATGAGCTGTCCTCACTGGAAACCTTAACCTCGTCCTCTATTCCTGCGAGAGTACCGAGCTCAGCCTCAACGACAACACCGTGGTCATGCGCATATTCAACAACCTGTCTGGTCAGGGCGATGTTCTCCTCAAAAGGCTTGGAGGAAGCGTCTATCATAACGGAGCTGAAACCGCCATCAATGCAGGACTTGCACAGATCAAAGCTGTCGCCGTGGTCAAGGTGAAGCGCAATGGGAAGACCAGTCTCGATGATTGCGGCCTCGACCAGCTTCATAAGGTAAGTATGATTTGCATATTTGCGTGCGCCCTTGGAGACCTGAAGAATAAGCGGAGCGTTGAGTTCTGCAGCAGCTTCGGTTATCCCCTGCACGATTTCCATATTATTGACATTGAAAGCACCGATGGCATAGCCCCCGTCATATGCTTTCTTAAACATCTCAGTAGTAGTTACCAGTGGCATAACTTTTCATATCTCCTTCTTGATTTGCTAATTTTGTACAAAAAGCACATTTACAAATCCGCATTAATATTATATCCTCAAAAAAGCCTATAATCAATACTCAGTTTTTACAAAACGCATTTTGCTAGGAATTATTTTCATGGGAGGATTTTGGTAATGTCAGAAAAATTGATTGGCGCATGTATATTCGGTCAGTCCGGTGGGCCCACTGCGGTCATCAACGCAAGTGCTTACGGAGTTATCAGTGCGGCTTTGGAGGCCGGAGAGATCACCAAGGTCTACGGTGCCGCTCACGGTATCAAGGGCGTTCTTGAAGATAAGCTCTACGTGATGGACGAAGAGGACCCCGAAGAGCTCAGACTTCTGCTTCACACCCCGTCCTCTGAACTTGGCTCCTGCCGCTACAAGATAGCGGATCCGGAGACTGACGACACGGACTACAAGCGCATTCTTGAGATATTCAAAAAGTACAATGTGCGTTACTTCTTCTATAACGGCGGCAACGATTCCATGGATACATGCAATAAGATCAGCCGTTATATGGAGTCCGTTGGATATAAATGCCACGTAATGGGTGTTCCCAAGACCATTGACAACGACCTTTACGGTACTGATCACTGCCCCGGCTTTGCAAGCGCCGCAAAATATATCGCGACCTCCTGCATGGAAATCAACAAAGATGCACGCGTATACGATAACGGTATGATCACCGTGGTGGAGATCATGGGCCGTCACGCCGGCTGGCTTGCAGCGAGCGCAGCTCTGGCGACCGAGTACGGTTCCGGCCCCGACCTTATCTATCTCCCCGAGCGCGACTTTGATATGGATAAGTTCCTTGCAGACGTCGATGCGCTTTATAAGAAGAACGGTAAGGTATTCATTGCTGTATCCGAGGGCATCCATTATGCCGACGGCACTTTCGTCTCCGAGGCAAAGACATCTGCGACCGATGGTTTCGGCCATGTCCAGCTTGGCGGTCTTGCGACCACACTCGCGGAAGTTATTAAGAAGCACACCGGCGCCAAGGTGCGCGGCATTGAGCTGAGTCTCCTGCAGCGCTGCGGTGCACATCTCGCTTCTGCGACCGATGTGGATGAAGCGTACAACGCCGGCCGTGAAGCCGTTGTTCAGGCTGTCTCCGGCGTGACCGGCAAGATGGTTGCGTTCGAGCGCGAGTATATCGACGGTGCATATCACTGCAAGATGGTACTGCTTCCCCTCTCCGCTGTTGCAAACTACGAGAAAAAGGTTCCTCAGGAATGGATAAACGATGCAGGCAACGGGCTCAAGAAAGAGTTCATCGACTATGTTCTGCCGCTCATTCAGGGCGAGCCGAAGCTCCCGCTTGTCGACTCTCTTCCCAGATATGCTCATCTGAAGAAAGTCCTTGCCAAGTAAGACGCTTAAAGTTCCCATAATGTTCCAAGGCTGCCGTACAAAAACGGCAGCCTTTTCTTGAAGCGAGAGTTATTTTATTGTATAATGCGCACGGTGATTATATGCTGACATTGAAACATCCATATATAAGTGTCACCGACGGCAGCCACAAAAGCTACGGCGGAGATCAGGGCAAATCCGAAAACGCAACTATGCGCAAATGCGGCTGCGGAGTTATCGCAGCGGCGGATGTGCTGCTGTATCTGAATTGCCGGTATGACTGTTTCAGAAACTTAAGGCTTGATCCTTCAGGGACAATAGCTCAAAAGGAATATGAAAAGCTGACAGCCCTCCTGCGTCGCCGGTACTTCCCTCTTATCCCCCATGCCGGAATGAACGGA
The DNA here is from genome assembly GCA_964517445.1 of uncultured Oscillospiraceae bacterium. Classification (GTDB taxonomy): domain Bacteria; phylum Bacillota; class Clostridia; order Oscillospirales; family Oscillospiraceae; genus Limivicinus. Next base: position 28,275 of record CAZFCH010000007.1, read on the forward strand.
GTCGCACTGATGACCGGGATGAATTTGTATTTCATGCGAAACCAGCTTCCGTTATCCGCCGAATGGCGTTTCTTTAACCATGATATATGGGAAAGAATTGCCAAAATGCTTTCAGAGGATATTCCTGTTATTATGGCGGTCGGACCGAACTTCCCTTTTTTCTGGCAGAATAACCGTACCATGCTTTATACGAAGGACAGCGCCGGAAATTATCACCCATCATC